>JANLQB010000854.1:0-12536 GCA_031367565.1 Verrucomicrobiota bacterium | reverse complement strand
GCATCGGCGATGTCCTCGGCATCGTCGCGGGCGGCAGCAGCTTCGATCCGGCGACCTACAAGCCCGTGGCCACCGCCGAGAGCTTCCCCGGCCTCGTGCGCCTGATGACGAAGAAACTCGGGGCCGACAGCGAGAACATCTACCTGCGCCGCAAGGGCGAACCCGGCTTCAAGCTCATCTTCGCCAAGCGCGTCAGCTTCCCCGTGGATGACGACACCCCGCCCGTCACCCCCGGCCAGGCCGAACAGCGCGAATACCAGTTTCGCGGCGTCATCGGCGACGACGAAATCGGCCAGCCCAGCGACATCGTGCAGGCCACCTTCACGCCTTGAACCTAACAATCTCAGTAAACGCAACCCAAAACAACAACTAGACGGCAACCCATCGAGTAAATAATATGAACACAACTCCTGAAAACCCAGCGAATGAGACTGAAGCCAACACCCAATCCGGGATCACGCGCCGGACTTTCATCAAGCGAACCACGGCAACGGCTGTGGTTACTGCACTCGCGATTGATGCCTTTCGATCAGAGGCGAGGGCAGACGGGAGTGGATCGGAGAGTATCCATGTTTTAGCGACCGAAACCTATAAGCTAGATCCGGCCGTAGCAACGATTGTGGGAAAGCCTGGTAAGTCAGCCAGTCATATGGAGACAGTCTCCAGGCATCCCAATGGTAATCCCATATCTTGATCCAACGGTGCATCCAAATCCATCGACCACTTACATTACTCAAAATCCGTATAATACAAGAGGTTGCCCATCTACGGACGGAGTTGAGGGTCCATTTCCAGGCCCTGGCGGTACGGATGAATATAGAATAAGCAGCGCGACTATCGTTATAACGTATGCAGTTGCAGGAATTTAGTTGCACAAAAGAAAGACTCTTAAAAGTGAGTTACGCGGTGGCGCTAGCAATAGTCGCCACCGCGCTTCTCCTTTTTTATAGCAACACCCACAAAGCGGCTTTGCTCACTAAAAACGAGTCAAACGCAATTGAGCTTTCAGAATTTCAAAAAAAGAAAGCAAATGCAGACCACGGGGATGAAGCCGATAAAGCGAAAGCATTGATAAATGCGGTTAATAGTGTAACGCCTCCTTTAACTGAAGCACAGGAAAAACTGGTGAAAGAGGCTATCTCCACCATTGAAAAACGGTTTAGAGAAATAGAGCGTGCCAATGCAGTGAAGACATTTGAAAAGCACGAAGAGGGAATGTCATCTGTTTACATGCGTCTCCCCGAACCTAGTGTGGATACATTGTCAGAAATCAATGAATTGGCGAATCACTTGGAATCCCAACTGGCGAATGTGCCGGGAGCGGATAAGCGATTCGGGGAGGGCTTTCAGCGATTGTGGAAAGACTACGGACCATACCGCCCTGGCTGGCCGTTCAAAGTAGTATGTGTTAGGGTCTTTGATCAGGACGATGGAAGCCAAAAAATCACTTCAATCGTTGGCTATACTCGCGACGTAGCCTCCACAATACCGGAGGAATCTGGCCGACTCGTATTAGTCGATGGTTCGCATCCGTCGTCCACGATTTGGAACGGTGTGCCGCCCTATGGATCGTGGGCTAGAGAGCGGTATGGTTACTTGTTCCAATTCGATGATAAGAAAAAGTAGCGTTATTATACAGGGTATTTCTGACTATCAATAGAGCCATTTGAATTATGTCTTAGTATTGAACAAGCGGGACTATTTGTGGACAGGCGTATTACAACTGAATGATCCTTCTGCATCGGCGCGACCGCCTTGGAAACTGGCTGTTTGAATACGCTTTCGCACGGGTGTTGGCGGGGTGGTTTGGCTACCGGCTGGCGGCGCTGCCGATGCCGGGGTTTCCGGGGACGTTTGCGGAGGTGCGGGGGGAGGAAGTGTTTGGACCGGGGGCGTGCTGGCAGGGGAACTGGCCGTTCGACGCGCACTCGGGGCGGCGGCTGGCGCGGGAGGAGCTTTTCCAGGCACCGGGGCAGCGGGTCACGCTTTTGGGACTGTTTCAGCGGAGGGAACTTTTCGCGGACGCGCGGGCGGAGATGCGGGAGGATTGGCTGCGGGTGGAGGGGGCGCTGCCGGTGCGGGCGAACGGGGATTTTGCGATCTGTCTGCGGCTGGGCGATGTCTATAGCACGGCGGACCGGACGGAGGATGGCGGACGGGGGCGAAGTGGTCGGACGGGGTGTTGAACGAGGCGGAAATCCGGCGGCTGGTGCGGACGGTGGGGCATGAGCGGCTGTATTTGCTGACGGATGCGCCGGGGCATCCGCTGGTGGCGGCGGTGCGGGATTTGGGGGCGGAGGTGGTGAGCCTGGGCGGGATGGCGGATTTCCGGTTCATCCATTCGTTTCAAAAGGTGGCGATTTGCCAGAGCACGTTTCACTGGTGGGCGGCATTCCTCGGGGCGGCGCGGGAGATCTATTTCCCGCCATGTGATCGAGGGGTGTGGGGGCACCCGGAGCCGGCGGTGCTGGCGCACGATCCGTGTCACTATGGGATCGACCTGCGGGTGGATGAGGAACGGTATATTTATGATTGGTGAACCGTCGAAGTGCGCGCAGGGGAGTAATGATCGCGATGTCCGTTTCAGCCCGGAGGGCTGCCGGAAATTAGCCTGCTCGCCCACCAAACCAACCCCCACTATTCCCGTCCGCCTCCTCGGTGGTGAAGCGAGTCCGCGAGCGGGAACCACCGGAACAACGTCCGCAAAGCGAATGCGCCCCGGAGGGTGCGCCGGAAAACGTGGGGCAAGATTCCCGCGCGCCCTCCGGGGCGCATCCCGTTTATTTCTCTGTTCCGGTGGTTCTCGCTTCGCTTCACCACCGGCTAATTTCCATTACGCCTCCGGCGTGGTGAGGAGCTTTTCCACATGAAACTCCAGGCGGTGACGGTTTGCATCAATTACGCGGATTATCTCGAGTGCATCGTGGCGAACGGGCGGTATTTTGACCGGTGGGTGGTGGTGACGGTGTGTGAGGACAAGGCGACACGGGCGGTGTGCGCGCGGCATGGGATCGAGGTGCTCTTGAGCCGGACGCTGCGGGCGGACGGGAAGGACTTTGACGCGGCAACGAACAAATCGCGGGCGCTGAATGAGGGACTGGAGGCGCTGGACCCGGAGGGCTGGGTGGTGATCGTGGATAGCGATGTGCTTTTGCCCCGGCATTTCCGCGAGCGGGTGGCGGCGCTGCCGCTGGAAAAGGGCTGCCTCTACGCGGCGGCGGGGCGGAAGATTTGCGAGGATCGAGAGACGTTCGAGATGCTGCGGGAGTGCGAGCCGTGGGACCGGTTTTGCGACCGGCATTCGCAGGCGATCGGGTATTTTCAATCTGTTTCACCTCGAAGGTCCGGTGAACCGGTACGCGGTGCGGAAAGCAGGCGCGGGCTGGTCGCATGACGACTGGCATTTTACCTCCAGCTTCTCGGAAAAATGTCGGCTCTCATGGGTCCGTGTGATCCTTGATACCAAACTGCGCACGAAGGCGTTTCACCGCGATGTGGATGTGCGGTATCCCTTTGCGGAATCGCGCACGGCTCCGGCTTTCACCGAAGCAGCTCTTCTGCACTACCTGAACGGGAAACGCACCAGGAAGGTTTCCTACATGTTTGGCGATTACTGCGGACTTTTCACGCCGAGACCACACCGGCGCTCCTGCACTTTATTGACGGATAGTATCATCACCCGAGGGGAAAGATCGGATGGCGCTGACCATTGAAGATGGCCGGACGAGCGGAAACAAAAATGGCCGCCGGTTTCCCGGCGGCCATCTTCAATTCTTTACGCTACTGCGCGTCGTTTAGACCACCACCGTCTTGCCGGGGATCGCCCGGTCATACATGCCGTCTGCGCGAGGATTGACGCGCGAAGGTTTGTCCCAACCGAGTTCCACGGGCAGCAGTTCGATCTTCGATTCGAGTGCGGCTTTGTAGTCAATCTCCTTGCCGGAATACGCGGCCATGCGGCCAAGGATCGCGGTCATCGTGCTTGATGCGCCGTACTCCGCTTCGCTGTATTCCTTGTTGTCGCGGATCGCCTTGAAGAGATCGTCGTGTTCCTGCTGGTAAGGATCTTTCGGCTGCGCATCGGGCTTAAAGCGCCACTGATTTTCGCCGAAGATTTTGTAACCGCCGAGGTCAACCTTTCCCTTCGTGCCGACGACGTGCTCGCTCACGGCATTCCAATCCGGCACGGGTTGGTGACGGCAGAAGGAATTGCAGATCGAACCGTCCGCGTATTCAAACTCGACCGCGAAGTGATCGAAGATTTCGCCATCGTCCGCGCCGCCGTTGTTGAATTCGCGGCCACCCATCGCGTGCGCCTTCACCGGCGGGCCTTTTTTCACCCAGTTGATCACGTCGATATTGTGAATGTGCTGCTCGACGATGTGATCGCCACCGATCCACGTGAAATAGTACCAGTTGCGGAATTGGTATTCCATTTCGGTGAGCTTGCGGCCGTATTTCGTTTCGAGGTCGGCGCGCTTGAGCTGCCACGGGCGGTTGCCATTCCAGTAGCAGCGCATCGAAGTCACGTCGCCGATCTGCCCGTCGTAGATGCGCTTGATCGTTTCGATGTAGCCGGCCTGGTGATGACGCTGGAGACCCACGCCCACTTTCAACCCCTTCTTCTTCGCTTCCTCCGCTGCCGCGAGGACTTTGCGGACACCCGCCGCGTCGCTCGCGACGGGCTTTTCCATGAACACGTTTTTGCCCTGCTTCACCGCTTCCTCAAACATCATCGGGCGCAACCCGGGAGGCGTCGCGAGGATTGCCACGTCGCATTGCTCGATGGCTTTTTTGTAAGCATCAAAACCCATGAACTGCCGATCCGCCGGCACATCGACGCGCGCCCCGTGGGACTTCTGCAAATTGTCGAGCGAGCTCTTCAGGCGATCCTCGTGGACATCGGCCATCGCGACGAGTTTCACCGGGCCGAGTTCGTAAGTGCTCAGCGCCTGATTCGCCGCGCCCGAGCCGCGACCACCGCAGCCGATGAGCGCAATTTTGATTTCATCGGTGCCGCTCGCCGCATGGGCGAAACGCTCGGGCGCAAGCGCGCCGAGCAAGACACCGCCAGCCATCGCGCCGCCGGTGGTTCGGAGAAAGCCGCGTCGGGAGAAAGTGACAGGGGTTATTTTTGGGGATGATTCTTTCATGGATTTTGGAGGTGAAGTGAGCCGCGAGGCTATGGCAGCCGTGCTGGATTTGGCTATGCATACATCAATGAAAATTTGAATGCGATCTTTGACGCAATTTCCGATTTAAATTATCCCCGGAAAAGTTCGGCTTCTTGCGAATTGAAATCATCGGTGGTAATCGAGCGGCATGAGCGAGGTTTCCAAAAACGTCTCTTGGTGGAACATCATGCTTTTTGGAAGGCGTATTGCGGTGTTCAATGCTCTTGCCGTCGGGATTTGCGGTGAATTGATCTGGCTGGCGACGTGGCTTTACGATGTGAAACACGGACAGCGAAACGACGGGTGGTACGCTTTTTTTCATCAGCCAGTGATGGCGGCGCTGGATGATGGAATTACCGCTCATTACAAGCCATTGGCACAGGTATGGGTATTCGCCCTTTTTTCCGTTGGATTGGCGATGGCATGGATCGCCTTTTGGTTCGCCATGCGCCGCAGCTGCGCGGGCGTTTCTTTAATCTATAATGAAATCCGCCGGGCGAGTCTTCGCAGTCGAGTCGGTCTTTTCGGGCTGGCTGGACTTGTCGCGGCACTCGTTCTGATGACTATTTTCTGGTTACCACTCCAACCCGCGAGAGGTTCGGACGATTCTGTTTTCCTACTCGTCGAGCCACCAGTTCCGGGCAGTCACGGTCGGCGGCTATGCCTCGTCAACGAGAGCAAGTATTTGGTATCTGTTTCGCAACGGAGTGGTGTTCCCATGACGTTCAGCCGGCACTTTGTGGACAATCACTGGGTGGAACCATGGACGGGCGGTTTGATTTGCGGGACTGGAATCAGCTACCGTCTGATTCTCCCGTTTCACAGATTTCTGATCGCGCCTTTGCATGAAAATAATCACGACGACGCCCAAAAATTAAAATACCAAGTTGGGTTGGACTACAGCATCGACGACGGCACCGGTAGTTACAAATCGGGAACAGCGTGGAGTGAGGTGCTTCACGAATAACGAAATCGAATCCGAACGATTCGGCGCGAGCGGAACCACGACAGGACGCAGCCCTTCCAAGTTTGATTATTCCGCCTTGTTCAGCGCGGGATTGTCCTTCTCCACGCCGCTGTTCCAGTAGGCCTGCATCTCTTCTTTCGACGGCGTCTTCAGCGGGCGCACGATACGGAAGCCGAGGAATTGCGCGTCGGTGTGATACCAGATGCTCTTCGGTAATTGCGGATCTTGAATCTTCCAGCTTTTGTCCGACGCGCGGCGGGCGGCGACGCGCAACTTCTCGGCTTTGTCGTCATCCCACGAACCGCCGCGGGCGCTGTGTGGGTAAGGTTTCGTGGCCTTGCTCCAGGGATTCGCGGCGGGCGAGTTGGCGTAGTAGGCGGGATCGTATTGGTCGATCGTCCATTCGAGCACGTTGCCGAGGATGTCGTAGAGACCCCACGGATTCGGCTTCTTCTTGCCGACTTTCTGATATTTGAAATCCGCGTTCTTTCCCCACCAGCAATAGTCGCCGATCTGCTTCGGATCATCGCCCCAGAAGTAGGCCGTGGTCGTCCCGGCGCGCGCGGCGTATTCCCACTCGGCCTCGGTCGGCAGGCGGTAGAAGTGTCCGGTCTTCGCGCTCAGCCATTCGCAGAATTTATTCGCGGAATGCTGCGTCATCGAGATCGCCGGATAGCCGTCCTTGCCCATGCCGAAGCTCATTTCCACATACGGCTGCGTCGGCCGCGTCACGGCGTCGGTCAGCGCATTCAGCGCCGGATCGAGATTCTTCGGCTCGCGCGTTTTCTTCTCCTCGTTCGGATACATGAAAAGCTCGAAGGCATTCCAAGTCGTCTCGAATTTCTGCATCCAGAATGGCGCGATTTCGATCTCGTGAACCGGGCCTTCATCCGGTTGGCGGCCGGCTTCAGAATCCGGGCTGCCCATTTTAAATTTGCCTGCCGGAATGGGGAGCATCGCGTAATCCACTTCGGTGCCGGGGATCGTCGTCTTGTATTCCTTCATGTCGCCCGGCTCCTTCTCCGTCGAAGTCGTCGCGATCTTTGCCGCGATCCTTGCGACGGTCTCCGCTTCCTTGCTCGCGTTCGAGGTCACTTCTTTTTTCCGTCCGATGAGCGGCGCGCCGTCGGGCCACTTCGCGCCTTCGGTGATCCACGTTTTCAACATCTCCACGTCCGCTTTCGCCAGCCGCTCCACCTCGCCCGTCGCCTTGTTTTTCGGCGGCATCACCTTCTTCGCGTCATCGGGCAGGACGGTCGTGGTGTAAAGCCGGCTTTTCTCGGGGTTGCCGGGGACGATCGTGGATTTGTCTGAAGTCGCGCCTTCGTTCGTGGTCAGATCGAGGTCCGTTTTTCCGTCGATGTAATCGGTCCCTTTCGGGTTGTGGCAGCGCACGCAGTTGAATTCGAGAATCGGACGCACGTCTTTTTCAAAATCGACGGCAGCGAAAGCGGGCGCGGCGAGCAGGGCGATGGAGAGAGTGAGGATGGCGGGGCGTTTCAACATAGGAAAATAGAAGAGCGAGATATGTGAAGGGATGCGTTTGCATGCGTCAACCCCGGCGAGCAAAAAACCATGCCGTAAATTTTGATCCGCGGTCCGAAAATAGAGGGTCAATTCCTAACAAACGACGGGTGGTGATTCACCGCGCGGCCAGCCATGATCCATCCCGAACCCACACGCACCATGACTAACACCGACTCGCGCCCGATCCTTTGCGGCACTGATTTCTCCGAAGACGCCATGCGCGCCGCCAATGCCGCTGCGGCGATCGCACAGCGGCTCGGCGTGCCGCTGCTACTCGTGCATAGCGTAGATGAACGTGGGGAATTTCCCGCAAGTCTCCACGCACGATTTATGGAGGAGCGGCGCTCACAATTGGCGGTGGAAGCGGCGCGTTTGCGCGACCTTGGCGCGACGGTCGAGGAGCGCGTGCTCGGCGGGCTGCCCGACGATGGGATCGTAAATTGCGTGGTGAAATCTGGCGCGCAACTCGTCGTCGTCGCGGCATCTGGCACGGGGCGGCTCGGTCGCTGGATGCTGGGCAGCGTGGCGGAGCGCACGGCGGAATCTTCGCCAGTGCCGACGCTCGTCGTGCGGTCGGGAGCGGCGATGGAGCAATGGGCACGGGGCCGGCGGACCTTGAAGATTTTTGTCGGCGCGGATTTCACGGCCAGCTCCGACACGGCGCTGCGCTGGGTGGCGAGTCTGCGACGTATCGGCGCGTGCGAAGTGGTGGCGGCGTATCTCGACTGGCCGCCAGAGGAGCGCGCGCGGCTCGGCCTTTTTTCCGAGAGCACGTTGCTGAAAAATCCGCCGGACGTGCAGCAGGTGCTGGAGCGCGATCTTTGGGAGAAAGTCACGGGCATACTCGGTAGTGAAGGCGTGCGTGTGCGCGTGCGCGGCGAGTGGGAGCGTGCGGATGCCGCGATCATCGCGCTCGCGGACGAAGAGCTGGCGGACCTCGTCGTGCTGGGCACGCATCAATGGCGCGGCTTCAGCCGGTTGCGCCACGGCTCGGTGTCGCGCGCCGTCCTGCATGAGGCGTCGATGAGCGTGGCCTGCGTGCCCGCGTCGGCGGTTGCGCCCATGACGACGATTCCCGTCGGCGAATGTCGGCGCGTGCTGGTCGCGGTGGACATCGACGCGAGCCACGGATTCGCCGCGCCCCACGCCTATTCGATCGTGAGTCGCGGCGGCACGGTGCGCCTTATCCATGTCGGCACGCCGGGGCAGTGCGAACCAAGAACCGACGCCGAGATGAAGCTGCGTGCGCTCATTCCCGCGGATGCGGAAGCGCGCGGCATCACCACGGAAGTGGAAGTCGTCGAGGACGCCAATTCCGCCGTAGCGATCTGCCAGGCGGCGGAGCGTTTCAATGCCGACGTGGTCTGCGTCGGCGCGCACACCCGGCCCGGCATGACGGCGAAACTCTTCGGCTCCGTCTCGCTCGGCGTGCTCCAGCGCTGCGAACGGCCCGTGCTCATCGTGCGCCCGCCGCGACCGTAGCGAACGGCGATCGCTCTCGACAAGAAACCGCCCGCTTCGCAAATCTCGGCCATGAAGTTTTTCGGCCTCATTTGGAGCAATTTGAAGCGCAAAAAACTGCGCACGGTGCTGACGGTGCTCTCGATTCTCGTGGCGTTTCTGCTCTTCGGATTGCTGAGCGCGATCAAGGAGGCCTTCACGGCAGGCGTGACGCTGGCGGGGAAGGATCGGCTGATGGTGCGGCACAAGGTCTCCATCATCCAATCGCTCCCGGAGAACTATGAGCAGCGCGTCGCGCAAATCCCGGGCGTGGCGGCGGTGGCGGCGCAGTCGTGGTTTGGCGGGATTTACAAGGAGCCGAAAAATTTCTTCGGAAGCATCCCCGTCAATCCGGAAAAATTTCTCGCGATGTTTCCCGAGTATCAGCTCCCGCCGGCGCAGAAAGAGGCGTGGCAGAAGATGCGCAATGGCGCGGTCATCGGGCGCACTTTGGCGAAGCGCTTCGATTTCAAAATTGGCGACCGGATTCCGCTCACCTCGCCGATCTGGGGACAGCCAGCGGGGCAGTCGCAGTGGGATTTTGAAGTCGCGGGGATTTTCGATGGCGAGAAAAAGGGGACGGATACGTCGGGGATGTTTTTTCGCTACGACTACTTCGACGAGGGGCGCACGCGCGGGAAAGGGGAGATCGGCTGGATGAGCGTGCGCGTGAAAAATCCCGACCAGATCGCGGAGATCGCGAAGAAGATCGACGACGAGTTCGCAAACTCGCCGTATGAAACGAAGGCTGAATCCGAGGCGGCGATGATCGCGGGTTTCGCGCAGCAGATCGGCGACATCGGGACGATCATGATGGCGGTGATGGGCGCGGTTTTTTTCACGATCGTGCTCGTGGCGGGGAATACGATGGGGCAGGTGGTGCGCGAGCGGACGGAGGAGATCGGCGTGCTGAAGGCCATCGGTTTTACGAATGAACTCGTGCTCGGGCTCGTGCTGCTGGAGTCGTGCGTCGTCGCGCTGCTCGGCGGTCTGCTCGGGCTCGGGCTGGCGTGGTTGCTGACGCTCGGCGGCAGTCCAGTGCCGTCGATGTTGCCGGTTTTTTACGTGCCGGTGCGTGATCTTTTGCTCGGCGCTGGCATCGTGCTGCTGCTGGGAATTGTCTCGGGCATTTTCCCGGCAGTGCAAGCGATGCGGATGCACATCGCGGACTCGCTACGGCGCAATGCGTGATTTTTTATGAACTGGCTCTCGCAAATTTTTTCCGTCGCCTTTTTTAACCTGCGCACGATCCCGGAGCGGAAAGGTGCGGCGGTGACCGCAGCCATCGGCATCGCGGGTGTGGTCGCGGTACTCGTGAGCGTGCTCGCGATTGCGGAAGGCTTTCGCCGCGCGATGACCGTGTCGGGTTCACCCGAAATGGCGATCGTACTGCGCAGCGGCGCGGACAGCGAACTGACGAGCGGACTCTCGCGCAATGACGTGCGGATGATCGCCGATGCCGCGGGCATCGCGCGCAATGCCCAGGGGCCGCTGGCTTCTGCGGAACTCTTCGTCATCATCAACCTCGCGAAACGCTCGACCGGCATGGATGCGAACGTCCCCCTGCGCGGCATCGAGGCGCAGGCCTACGATGTGCGCGGGAATATTGAGATGGTCCAGGGGCGGCGTTTTGAGCGCGGGAAAAATGAGATCATCGTGGGTGCCGGCGCGGCGCGCGCTTTCGCGGGGCTGGATCTCGATCGCGACCTCCGCGTGGGGCAGACGACGTGGCGCGTGGTGGGCATTTTCACGGCGGGCGGCGGTGCCGCCGATTCGGAAATCTGGACCGATGCCGCTGTGCTCCAGCCCGCCTACCATCGCGATGACAATTTTCAATCCGTGACCGCGCGGCTCAGCTCCGTCGGCGCGTTTCAGGAATTCAAAGACGCGCTGACGACCAATCCGCAGCTCCAGGTGAAAGTGACGCGGCTCTCCGATTTTTACGCGGAGCAATCCACGTTCACGACGGATTTCATCACGAGGATCGGCGTCTTCATCGCCGGGCTCATGGCGCTGGGCGCGCTCTTCGCCGCGCTGAATACGATGTACAGCGCGGTCTCCGCGCGCACCCGCGAGATCGCCACTTTGCGTGCCCTCGGTTTCGGCTCGATCCCGGTCGTTTTTTCCGTGCTCGCGGAATCCTTTGCCCTCGCGCTCGCGGGCGGCGCGCTCGGAGCGCTGGCGGCGTATTTCGTCTTCAACGGCTACACCGCGACGACGATGAATGCGCAGACGTTCAGCCAGGTCACTTTCGCCTTCGCGGTCACGCCGCGTCTGCTGCTGCTGGCGGTGATATGGGCGGCGGTGCTCGGGCTGATCGGCGGGCTTTTTCCCGCGATCCGCGCCGCGCGGCTGCCGATCGCGGAGGGCTTGCGGGAGACGTAAATTTAGAAAAATCCGCGGTGCGCGGAGATGCGAAAAGGGCCGCAGGCGGAAAGCCTGCGGCCCTTTCACAATGGTCTTCCGATTTAGATGCGGTATTCGGTCTTTATGTTAATCCCAGGCTCAGGCACTGGGTATTTTCCGTCGGCATCCGCGCGAAGAAAGGCGGGGCTGTCGAGAGTTAGCTTGTCCACGCCGGGCGCGAAGACTTGCTCGCAGGCCATGAAATCATCCCACGTGATCTCCTGTCCGGTGTGCGCAGCCATGCGGCCCATGGAAGTGGTGACGCTGGCGTCGATGCCGCTTTTGACTTCGCTGTAAGGCGTGTTGGTGCGGATGGCGGAGATGAGAGAGTCCCACTCGTTTTGATAAGGATTGGAAGTGTCCGTGCTTTTCCAGATGAGGCCTTCGCTGGTGGGAGCCTGGGTTTTGAAGGTGCTGGATGGGGTGCCGCAGTCGCCATTTTTGGCGAGGATGGCGGAGCCTTTGCTGCCGTGGGCGAAGCTGTGATACATGGGCACGGCACCGACCATGCAGCGGCCGTCCATGAGGAATTTCGTGCCGTCGGCGAAGGTGTATTCGACGGAGTAGGAGTCGAAGTTCTGATCGACGTTGTTGTAGCGGTAGTGGCGTCCGCCGACCGCGTGGGCTTTGACGGGCCAGGCGTTTTTCATCCAGCAGCAGTGGTCGATGTGATGGATGTAGAAGTCGCTGTAGCAGCCGCCGCTGGCCCAGATGAAGCTGTGGAAGCGGCTGATCTGCCAAAGGAGTTCGCTGCCTTTGCCGTCCCATTTTTCGGAGAAGGCAGAGGCGAGCGGCCCGGCCATGCGGTAGCCGCGCATGAGGATGATGTCGCCGATTTCGCCGCTCTGGATGCGGTCGTGGACTTCGATCATCGCCTTGCTGTGGCGCGACATGAGGCCGACGCCGACTTTCAGGTTTTTCTTCGCCGCCTCGTCGGCGAGGGCGTACATCTTTTTCGCGCT
>JANLQB010000833.1:0-4231 GCA_031367565.1 Verrucomicrobiota bacterium | reverse complement strand
TTGTTGTTTCGATGGTCGATTTCGTAGGCGGCCTTGAGCACCGTCGAGCTGGCGATCCAGTAATCGATGCCAAAGGTGAGCCTGCGTTCGTCGAATCCGCCAGGCGCATCGTTCGGCGCATTGGAAACGTCGCCGCGCACGATAAATTCGAGGCGGTTCATCAAATCGCTATCCCACTGTTTGCCGCGGTAGCTGAGCTGCGCGTAGCCGCCGTCGCGGTGATTCGAGTAGCGCAGCGGACCGACGCCAAGCGAGCCATCGGCATCGTAGGTAAAGTCCCCAGTCTTGCTCCATCCATACTGCCCGAGTAGGGCGATGCGACCTTTCGCAGCGTCCGTATGCGCGGATAGATCGACGGACTGGATAAGCGAGCTGACCGACTGGGTGCCATCGCCGCGCACGCGGGCGGATTGCACGCCATAGCCAATTTCAAAATTCTGGCAGGGCATGAGGCCGATGCGTCCGCCAAAGGCCTTCGAGTCAGCCTGCGAATTCCAGTTGTCGAATTGCAGCGAGCCGAGCGCCTCGGGATCGTCGGTGACGAGCTTCGGCGCATTCGAGACGTAGGCCGCGAGATTGATGCGCCCGTTGCCGATCGGCACGACCCCGCGAATCTGCGCGCCGAGATTCGATTCGGGAAGGAAGCCATCGTAGAGGCCAAGCGGGTTGTCGGGCAGCTTGCGAATCCACGTCGGCGTGTAGCGCTCCACGTAGTTGTTCACGGGATTCAAAAATTTACCACCGACGAGCGTGATGTAGTCGTTGAGCGTCCAGTCGATCTGCGCGTATTCGAGCTTCGTCTTCGTCACACTGCCCTCGAGTTCAAACTCGACCGCGCCCTCGAAAAGCAAGCGGTCATTGATGTGCCAGAGCAGGAGCGGCTCGAAAACCGCGCTGAAATTCGACGCCGAATTGCGCGCGGCGGTGAACGTCGCTTCCGCGCCTCCCGTGACCAACGCCTTGATTTCGCCGGAGCGGAGGGAATTCACGGTATCCGACATTTCCGCAAAACTCTGACCGAGCGCACCTTTCGGCGCGGACTTCGCGGAGGCGGGAGCCGGCGCGGACGCCGTCGAGCGTAGCGCTTTCATCTCCTGCCGCAGTTCGGCGAGTTCGCGTTTCATTTGCTCGTATTCGGCGCGGGAAACTTCCTGCGCGGCGTGCGCGCTGGCACCGCAGAAAGCGAGCGCGGCCAGGCTCGTGGCAAAGATGCTCCGCGAGAGAACGCGGCGTGGGATCGGGTCTTGGATGGGTGTGCGGATCATGGGTGCCGCGCATTGTGCCTGCCGTCTCTAACTCCTCGATGACTCCCGATTATCGTTTCTGTTATGTTTCCGCGACCGCCTCGACTCGCGCGCCATATTTTGCCGGAAAGAAGATACGGAACCGCGTGCCTCGCCCCGGCTCGCTCTCCACAGACACCGTGCCGCCGTGCAGAGTCAGCACTGATTTCACAATGGCGAGGCCAAGACCGGAGCCGCTCTCGGACCCAGCACGGGAAGCGTCCACGCGATAAAAGCGATCGAACAAGCGCGCGCGATGTTCTTCCGCGATGCCCACGCCGGTATCGCTCACCGCGATCTCGCACCCATCGCCGAGCGGCGCGACTCGCACCTTCACCTCGCCGCCGTGCGGCGTGTGCCGCAGCGCATTGGAGATGAGATTCGTGAGCGCCAGCCGCAGCAGCACTTCATCCGCCTGCACGCGCCCTTCGCCCTCGGTCGTGAGTGCGATGCCGCGATCCTCAGCGAGCGCGGAAAAGAAGTCCGCCACCTCGCGCGCGCTCGCCGCGACATCGCACGACGACAGCTCCAGCACCGCCTGCGCATTCTCCGCGCGCGCGATAAAAAGCAGGCTCTCCACCATTCGCCCAAGCCGCTCGAACTGCTCCAGATTTGCCTCCAGCGCCGCGCGGTAATCTTCCGTATCGCGCGGCTTCGACAGCGCGAGGCTCGTCGCACCCATCAGGTTATTCAGCGGCGTGCGAAACTCGTGCGCGACATCCGCGGAGAACTGCGTGATCTGCTCGAACGATTTCCGCAGCCGCGCCAGCATCTCGTCGAACTCACCCGCGAGCGCCGCCAGCTCCGACGGCCACTGCTTCGCATCGAGCGAGCCGTGCATCTCATGGGCCGTCACGTCCTTCACTGCCGCCGTGATCTGCCGCAGTGGACGCAGCCCGCGCCGCGTCACAAACCAGCCGAGCAGCGCCGTCACGAACGTGCCACCACCGATCATCCAGTAAAGCCGCTCGCGATATTCGCCCAGCCACTCCGCGACGTGATCCGCATCGAGCGCGATCTGAAAAACCCACGGTTCACCGCCGCCTGACCGCACGATTTGCGCCGAGCCGAGCAGGGCAAAAATTCCTTGCGAGTCGTGCCAGTAAATCACTTCCTTCAATTCCTCCCCCGCCGAGATCGGCGTGGAAAAACCTGCCGTCGCCGGAGCCACGCGATCCATGCCCGGCGTCTCCGCGATCACCGCGCCGTGCTCGTCCAAAAGGCGACCGTAATACTTCTCCAGATTCCGCACGCCCGCCGCGCCGAGAATGAATTGCCGCGTGTCCTCCAGGTCGCCTTCACCCTTCGCCACGAGCCCGCGCACCTGCTCGATCTGGTCGGAAAGCAGCTCCGTGTCTTCCACCACGAAACCCTGCTCCAGCCCGCGATACAAAAAGAAAGCCGAGCTGCTCAAAATCACCGCCGCCGCCAGCGTGTAACCGCCGACGATCCGCGCCGTCAGCGCCAGCACACGACCGCGCAGCCTACGCAGCATCGCGCTCCTCCATCACGTAACCGAGCCCGCGCAGCGTATGGATCAGCCGCTTCGGAAATGGCTCATCCACTTTCCGCCGCAGCCGCCCCATCGCCACATCCACGGCATTCGAGTCCGTGGAAAAATTCATGTCCCAAACCTGCTCCGCGATGGTCGTGCGCGAAAGCACTTCGCCACTCCGCCGCGCGAGCAGGCAGAGCAGTTGAAATTCCTTCGCCGTCAGATCCAGCACCTTCCCACCGCGCCGCGCTTTCATACGCGGGATGTCCAGCTCCAGATCCGCGATTTGCACCACCTCCGCCTGTCGCGCCGGCCCGCGCCGCAAGAGCGTCCGCACGCGCGCCAGAAACTCCGCCCACGCAAACGGCTTCACCAAATAATCATCCGCTCCCAGCTCCAACCCCTTCACCCGATCCTGCACCGCGTCGCGCGCCGTGAGAAAAAGCACCGGCATCTGCCGCCCGCGCGCCCGCATCCTTTCCAGCACGCGCCAGCCATCCATCACCGGCAGCATCACGTCCAGCACCACGAGATCGTAGTCATGCTCGATCGCCTGAAAAAGCCCGCCCTCCCCATCCGCCGCCGAGTCCGCGACGTAGCCACTCTCGGTCAGCCCTTTTACTAAAAACTCCCGACTCCGCTGGTCATCTTCGACGATAAGAATACGCATTTGGGAAAGCTACTGCGCCCGGCCTAAGGAAACACTGATTAAAGAGGAAGCGGTTGACCAAGGCGATGAGGCTGTGAACCGAGCGGAGCGAGATCGCCTGCCGCAGGCAGCCCGGAGGGCAGCGCCGGAGGGCGCTGGCAAAGGGATGCTCCACCCGCGCCCGCACTTGGGCTTTGGCCCGCTCCAATCGCCGCACCCTGGCCGAGATAGTTATTCGGCCCCGTGATATAAACCGCGCCGAAAGCGTGCGCCGTCGCCGTCACGACCTTCTCGTTGTCCCAAAAATCTACCACCACTGCGGTCGGCGCAAACGTGTCCGCGCCCACAATGTCGCCCGCATCGTCGATGCCCCACGCGCTTTCGCTCCGCAAATTACTCTCAAGACAATTTCGTCCGAGCTTTTACCCCGGTTCTCAACGCCTTGTCAGAAGGCGTTCAGCCTCGGGATTCGACGCCGCTTTACTTCCCTCGAAATGAACGTGTACGAGTGATTTTCAATCCATGCGAACTCTCGCTATTTTAACGTTCCTAGCTCTCGCCAGCCTGCTTCACGCAGCAGACCCGTCCGCCTCTTTTTATCCGTGGAGCGCTGTGGAAAAGTTCGACCTCGAAAAGCTCGCGAGCGACAGCATCGCGACGACCTCGCACGGCTCGATGAAGTTCGCGCGCGGCATTTCCGCGCAGGCGGTTTTCGTGGTAAACGCGACGCCGGAAATCGCGTTGCGCACGCTGCTGACCTCCGATCCCACCCAACGCCCCGAACTCGAAACCTATCAACGCCCC
>JANLQB010000801.1:0-3299 GCA_031367565.1 Verrucomicrobiota bacterium | reverse complement strand
CTCTGGAAAAATGGAGCCGGAGTTTCGGTGGAAAAATCCGGTTTGTCAAAGGGAGAGTCGAGAAAAACCGAAAGGGAAATCCCGGAACGCGCCTGCGTAAACACCCGACGAAGACGAACGGCCTCCCAAGCCGGGCAGGTCTTCTCAAATGCGCAAGCGTTTGCGGAGCGGCTATACGATCGTCGAGCAAATCATCGCGCTGGGCGTAACCGGCATCGGCATGGCCGCCTCTCGAAGTCTAGTGGAGACAGGGAACCGCGGGATGAGTGGAGGCGTTTGGAGTTATCAAAGGTGGCCAGACTCCGAGCGGCGCACCGGCCGCGGCGGGCACGTTCACCTTCTCTCCCACGCGGCGTCCCTTCGGATCGGTCTCGCGCACCAGCACTACTTACTGCGCGGTGTTGTTCGATAATCCGCGTATTACCGTTTCGCGGGTGTTGCCATTGCCTTGCAGCGCGTAGGTGTGGAACTCCTCCACGACTCCGGCCCCGGCGCTTTCCACGAGCCGGCCAAGGGAATCGGTTTTCGTCTGGGAGACGAGCCGCTCGGTGCTCTGCGCCGCCCCCGTCGCACGCTCGTAGCGCCGCACGATCTGCACCTCCCCGGCGGCGGTTTCAGATGGAAGCGCGGCAGGTGCCGGCGAAAAAACGGACTCGCGTTTTAGCGGGAAATTCCCGCCAGGACGAACCGACGCCAGAACGTTCTGGGAGGGGAGGGCCACCGATATGGGAATCGCGCGCATGACGGACGTGAGAAGACCGAAACTTCGTGCCGATTGTCACACGAAATTTTCAGCCGCCGAAGCTGGCACCCTCGCCGACCGCGTTCCGCTACGCGGTTCGTCCGCAGCAGGATTTATATTTCCGTCCGCTTCCGCATGGGCACGGATCGTTGCGTCCGACTTTGGGCTCTTCGCGTTGCATCGGGAGGCTGAACGGCTCCTGCGCAGGCGCGGCGTTTCCGGGAGTGCTCTGGCCGTGATCGCCGTCGATTTGCGGGGCTTCGAGGTGTTGGGGCAGGTTCTTGAGGAATTCCTCGAAGGCCATCAGGTTCGAGGTCGAGCGGAAGAGATTGTGCAGGACTTCGCCTTTGATGGTGCCCATCAATTCCGTGAACATTTCGTAAGCCTCGTTCTTGTATTCTACGAGCGGGTCTTTCTGGCCGTAGGCGCGGAGATAGACGGCTTCGCGCAGGGAATCCATCGCGTAAAGATGCTCCTGCCAGAGCCGGTCGATCGCGTTCAGGATGATGTAGCGCTCAATGTGCAGCACGGCCTCGGGGTTTTCGTGGCGGCACTTCAGCTCGTAGCTTTCCTTCACTTTGGCGATGAGCGCGTTGCTCACCTGATCGGCGGGTTTGGCGTCCGCGCCGATCGCTTCGGCAGTTACGCCGAGCGGGAAAGTGTTGTTGATCCAGTTCACGAGCGCCTGCGAATTGCGGTCGTCGTCCGGCGGCAGGAAGCTGATGACTTTCTCGGGAATCGCCTCGTCGATCGTCTCGTAAAGCATCGCGCGCGGGTCGTCGGAGCCGATCGCGTCGTTACGCCAGCCGTAGATGACTTCGCGCTGTTTGTTCATCACGTCGTCGAAATCGAGCGAGCGTTTGCGGATCATGTAGTTCCGCTGCTCGACGCGTTTCTGCGCCGTCTCGACGGATTTATTCAGCCACGGATGTTCGAGTTCCTGACCTTCTTCGAGGCCGAAACGCTCCATCATTTTCGTCATGCGATCTGCCGCGCCGAAGTTGCGCATCAGGTCGTCTTCAAACGAAACGTAGAATCGCGAAAGCCCCGGATCGCCCTGACGCGCACAGCGTCCGCGGAGCTGCCGGTCGATGCGCCGCGACTCATGCCGCTCCGTGCCGATGACCATGAGCCCGCCGACTTCCGGCACGCCTGCGCCGAGTTTGATGTCCGTGCCGCGGCCCGCCATGTTCGTGGAAATCGTGACGCTGCCCGGTTGCCCGGCGCGCATGATGATCTCCGCTTCCTGCATGTGATACTTCGCGTTCAGCACCGCGTGCGGAATCTTCTCCCGCTTCAGCATCCGTGAAAGCACTTCGCTGGCCTCGACGCTCACCGTGCCGACGAGCACCGGCTGTTTGCGCCCGTGCGCCGCCGCGATCTCTTTCACGACCGCGTTGAATTTCTCCCGCCGCGTCTTGTAGATGAAATCGTTCATGTCCTTGCGGATGCACGGGCGATTCGTCGGGATCACGGCCACGTCGAGTTTGTACACGTCGTGGAATTCGTTCGCCTCGGTCTCCGCCGTGCCGGTCATGCCAGCCAGCTTCGAGTAAAGGCGGAAGTAATTCTGAATCGTGATCGTCGCGAGCGTCTGCGTCTCGCGATCAATCGTGACGCCTTCCTTCGCCTCGACGGCGCCATGCAAGCCATCGCTCCAGCGACGCCCGCTCATTTTGCGGCCCGTGAATTCATCCACGATCACCACTTTCCCCTCTTCCACGACGTAGTTCACGTCCTTTTCATAAAGGCAGTACGCGCGCAGGAGTTGCGAAATATTGTGAATCCGCTCCGCGCTCGTATCCATCAGCGTCTGGCGTTTCGTCTTCTCTGCAGCCTTCTCCTCGTCGTTCAGCGAGCGGTCGTTGTCGATGTCGGCAAATTGCGAAATCAAATCCGGCAGCACGAACGCATCGGGATCGTCCGGGCTCATGTAAGTGCGACCCTGTTCCGTGAGATCGGCTTCGTGCGAACGCTCGTCGATCGTGAAGAACAGCTCGTCTTGCAGGCGGAATTTCTCCTCCTTGTTCGCCTCGGAGTAAAAAGACAGATCGGTCTTGTCGATGACCTTGCGCTTCTCCGGATCTTCCATCATCCGCAGCAGACCCTTGTTGCGCGGGCTACCCCACTTCACCTTGCACATCGCCTTGCCGAAATTCTCCTGCTCGCCCTTTTCCCAAACCGCGTCCGAATCGCTGCAAAGCCGGTTCACGAGCATCGTCTGCTTCCTCACGATGTCATCCACGAGCGGCTTAAACTTATCGAACTGATGCGTCGAAACCGTGGCGGGTCCGCTGATGATGAGCGGCGTGCGCGCCTCGTCGATGAGGATCGAGTCCACCTCGTCCACGATCGCAAAAAAGTAGCCGCGCTGCACCTGCTGGTCCTTCGTCGAAGCCATGCCGTTATCGCGCAAGTAGTCGAAGCCGAACTCCGAATTCATCCCATACGAAATGTCCGCGTAATACTGCGCACGGCGCACCGACGGGTCTTGGTCGTGCTGGATGATGCCCGTCTGCAAACCGAGCACGCCATAAAGTTGTCCCATCGTCTCACC
>JANLQB010000778.1:0-2827 GCA_031367565.1 Verrucomicrobiota bacterium | reverse complement strand
TGCGCGAAGACCACAATTCCATGCGCCGTGCAAGTCACCGGATCACCGAGATCCGTGTCGCCGCCGCCTTCGCCGTTCCAATCTTCGCCAAGATGCCCGTTCACGCGGAAGCCGCGCGCCACGTAGTAATTCTTCACCTTGTCGCGACCCACCGGACACTCAAATCCATCCGCCAGACGCACGGCAACGGTGGGAGCGTCCGCGGCGAGAGCAGTTGTCAGGAGGGAAATTGCGGCGACACCAACATTCGTCCATCGCATAGGACTTGGAATTTACGCAATTTCCAACAAACCGCGCAACCCTCTTATCGCACGATCAAAAGCAGCACGACGGCGAGCGCGATCCGATAGATGCCAAAGCCGGTGAAGGTGTGCCCTTGCACGTAGCGCAGCATCCATTTCACTGCCACGAACGACACGACCGCAGCCACGAGAGTCGAGATGATGAGCGGGCTCCACAGGATGGTCTCGTGGGCTTTCAGTGCATCCAGTGACGTCTTCGCGCCTGCGGCGAAAAGTGTGGGAATGCCGAGCAGGAAGGAAAACTCGATCGCCGGACCACGGCCCAGCCCGAGCAGCAGCGCCAGGAGGATGGTTGCACCGGAACGCGATGAACCGGGGAAGGCCACCGCGATCAACTGCGCCAGGCCAAATACGACGGCCAGCGTCCAAGTGACCTCCGAGGTCGTTTTCCTCCCACGCAGCCAGAATTCCACCGCGACAAACAGGACGCCGCCGACGAGCAACGCCATCGCAACGGGCTGCACGGTGTGAGGCAGCGTGAGACCGCGCTTTTTCATCACAAGCACTCCGGCCACGGTGATGGCAAACGCGACGCCGAGTTTCAAAAAATAATCCCGCACCGACGCTTCACGCCAGCGAGTGAGCGTCGCCAGACGGCTCGCGAAAAGCGGCAGCGCCGCCGCCATCGCACCGCACTGGATCACTGCGTTAAAAATCTCCGATCCGAAAAACGTATCTTGCAGCGGCTGGCCACCAAACGTGAGCCAGTGTTCCGCCAGCAGCAGATGCCCGGTCGAAGAAACCGGGATGAATTCAGTCAGTCCTTCAAGAAAGCCGAGGACCACGGCGATCAGCCAGGCAGGCACTAGATGGCTTCGTCTCCGCGTTCTTCCGTTCGGATGCGGATCGCGTCTTCGAGCGGAAGCACGAACACTTTTCCATCCCCGATTTTACCCGTCTTCGCCGCCCGCACGATCGTATCCACGGCCTTTTGCACGATGCTATCCTCGACCACGATCTCGAATTTCACCTTCGGCAAAAACTCCACGGTATATTCGCTTCCACGATAAATCTCGGTATGCCCCTTCTGCCGACCGAATCCCTTCACCTCAGTGACCGTCATGCCTTGAATCCCGATTTCAGCGAGGGCGTCTTTCACGTCCTCCATTTTGAAAGGCTTGATAACCGCCTCGATCTTTTTCATAGGGCGGTATTTCTAGCGACTGAAGGCGGCATGGCAAGTATCGGCTCCCACCTTTTTCGGAGGACGAGGGTTTTTTGAAAAGCGGGAGTGCGCTTAATCGAGGGTGCGTTTCGCGAAGCGCGAGCTGACGACGTCCCAATTGATCACGTTTTGAAATGCCTTCACGTAGTCGGGGCGACGGTTTTGGTATTTCAAATAGTAGGCGTGTTCCCACACGTCGATCGCGAGAAGCGGGATGCCGCCGGTTGAGATCGGCGTGTCCTGATTTGCTGAGGTCTCGATCGCGAGCGCGGTGTCGCGCAAGACGAGCCACGCCCAGCCGCTGCCGAAAACCTTTAGCGCGGCAGCCCCGAAGGCATCCTGAAATTTCGTGAAGCTGCCAAAGCTCTTGTTGATCGCAGCGGCGAGTTCACCGGCCGGCTTGCCGTTTTCGTTCTTCTTCAGGATTTGCCAGAAGAGCGTGTGATTTGCATGGCCGCCTCCGTGGTTTCTTAAAGCGCCGCGGACCGCCTCGGGCGCGGTGTCGAGACTGGTAAGGATTTCGCGGATGGTCTTCTTTTCGAGTCCGGGCGCTTCGGCGACGGCGGCGTTGAGCTTGCTGACGTAGGCGGCGTGATGTTTGTCGTGGTGAATCTTCATCGTCTCGGCGTCGATGAAAGGTTCGAGCGCATCGTAGTCGTAGCCGAGCGGTGGAAGTTTGAAGACGCCTTCCGCGGGCGGTGCATCGGCGGAGAAAGCAGAGCGGGAAAGTGCGACGGCACCGGAACTGAGGGCGAGGGTTTTGAGGGCGCTGCGACGGGTGATCATCGGATTGATATTAGCGGCGACGTTTTGAAACAGAGCGAAAGGCGACGCCCAACATGGCGACACCGAAGAGGGCGGTGCCGGGCTCGGGGATGGCGGGCGCAGCGATCTGGCGGAGCTGGAATGCACTGAGCAACGTCTTGGTGTCTGATCCGCTGAAATCAATCGACTGTGAAGTGGACGTGGCGGTGAAAACGCCGAGCGCGAACTGGCCGACGCTGCCGGGAGAAACTCCCCGCCGCTCCAGCGTCACGCTATTTCCCGAAGTCGCCGTGGTCGCAGGCAATCCAGGCGGCGGAGCGAGGGGATTGAATGACGACACTTCCGATTCATGCGCCCACCACTGGAACTGGTATTGCGCGCCGGGAGTGAGCCCGGCCAGAGTCATGGAAATGCTGGCCGGCGTGGCCGCGCTGGTGGTGAAACTGCCCGATTGCAGAAGGGTCTGATAGCCGGGACTAAGAAGACTGAACGGCGGATTGATCTCACCGAAATCCGTATTGTTGCCGAGGATCGGGGTCGCCGCGCTCAGCGTCACATCGCCGAGCGTGTTCGAGGTCGTGCTCGTGGCGAAGGG
>JANLQB010000770.1:0-11008 GCA_031367565.1 Verrucomicrobiota bacterium | reverse complement strand
CGCTCAGCGCGATCTTTTCGCGGTCAAAGCCTTTGTCGGCGCGATACGAGATCGCCCGGTCGGTGAAGAGCGAAGCAAAGCAGCGCCGGCACGTCTCCAACAGCGCCCGGCTGCCTTGCACATTGAGGTAACTCTCCTGCTGCCCGGCAAAGCTCGCGTCCGGTAAATCCTCGGCGGTCGCGCTGCTGCGCACGGCCACGTCCGGAGGCTCCAAATCGCCGGAACGGAGGTCTTCATAGGCCTTGGTGATCGCGGACTCCATATCGTCCGGAAGCTTCGCGGCGAGAATGGCATGACGGACCTGGCTCGCGCGGGAGCGCAGGTTGTCGATGTCGCGCGTGTCGATGTCCGCGAGGACTTGCTCGATCTGGCGATCCACGCCGGTCTCACGGAGGAAATGGCGATACGCGTCGGCGGTGATGGAAAAACCGTTCGGCACTTTCACGCCTTGCGCGGCGAGCTCGCGATACATCTCGCCTAGCGACGCGTTCTTGCCGCCGACCAGCGGCACGTCGTCGATGCCGGTGTCGGCGAACCATTTGATAAATGCAGATTTCGTCTCAGCCTGCGGACCGACTGCTGCGGTCGGTGGAACTTCGAGTGTCGTTGTCATTTGGGCATGTGTTGTTGGTTGAATCACGAAGAGGACGGTCGGACCACGAGCACCGGGCGGCAACTCCGGGCGATCACGGCGTGAGCAACAGAGCCCATGGCCGCGGCGAGGAGCGACGAATGCCCATGCGAGCCGATGGAGATGAGATCCGCATCGATCGCCAGCGCCGCCGCGACGTTTGCGGCGTGCTGCGCCGGCTCAAAAAAGTCGGTCCCGCAGATGATCGGGTGAGCATTCGGTTGGTTCATTGTTCTCTCCTGCCCGGATTGGGCTGAGACCAGCCTAGCGTCAGCCGATTTCGTCACTACCCGGCGCTTGCCAATTCGTGGGCATTTCTTGCCACGCGGTGAGGATCAAGTAGCAGGGCGGGGCTCAGTGGTTCGCCAATATCCTAGAGCCTTCTACTGATCGAGATCAGGTCCGCTTTGCGCTTCTTCGCGCTTGATCTCGAGCTTCAGAAAATGCGTCGCGCAGGAGATGCAGGGTCGTAGTTGCGGACGGCTTGCTCGCATGCCAGGTGAGCTGTTCTAGCGCCTGCGACTGCGCAGTTCACCGCGACGATGAAAATACCTTCGCGTCGCCGCGCATAAGTTGGGTCAACGTAGCCGCTGCCCATGAACACGCGGTCCTGGATGGCGATGGCGTGCAGCTCACACGAGCGCACGCCGATGAAAGCAAATTTGGGCGCCACCTCGTCCGATTCTTCGACGCTGAACTCAGCGCCGGTGCGCTCTGCGCTCCACCGCCGCGTCGCCGGCGGAAAGACGTATTTCTTCCACGAATACGGCCCGACCGCGTAGCCGAACAAAGCGGCGCGTTGCGCCGCTTCAGCCGATACTTGCCGCCATCCTGCTCATCGGTTCAGCCCGCCGGAAATTCATCCGCGGACCTCAACTCGTTGTAAAACGATCGCGCCATCCCGGACCGTCGGCCCGACGATGCAATAACCCCGCGTCTTCAACGAATCGAAAAGGCGCGAAAGGTCGGCGGGATGGATGACGGCAGCGTTCGGGATCATGCGGCACCTCACCTTTGACCCCGACGGTGTGAGAGCTCCCCGTTTCTTGCCATGAGCTTGGCGTATCTTGCTGAGTCCCATCCGGGGACAGGCGATCCCGCAGGGCGTGGCAGGCTCGCCATGATCCACGCGATGCCGAAAATTCCCCCCGGTGCCGGCACCGACCCAGTGCGGCTAAATCATCCGCGCCTTGACCCGGATCAAAGCATCTCCCCTCACCCCGATGAAGTTGTCTCTTCAGCGCCGACCGGGCGAGACGAAGCGTCAAGCTGGCCGGGTCGTCGTCCAGCCCTGGATCGATGCCAAATGGCACGCTGCCATTCTGCCAAGTGTGTCACGCTCCAGGACGCTGCCGATGAAGCCTTCACCCTGCTCTAATGGCCAAGCGGCGCGGAAAATCCCGCTGGCACCCCACGTCAGCGCACAGCGCCGAGCAGAAAGGGACACCTTTCTCTCTCCTTCCCAGGCACCGCGCCGATTGAGCGGGGGCGAGCGCCAGGGAGGAGGCACCAAACCACTTGGCCGACACGAAGCCTCCCCTGAGTTCCCACGGAGGCTGAGCAGAGGTCAAACAAACATCCGCCGGGGGGGTCGCACGAGGCGTGACAGTTCCTCTGGCGCGTTTCGTGAAACGAGGGAACGGCCCGGAGGATCTTCGGATGATCTGTGCTGCCCGCAACGCAGCGGAAGGCCGTTCGCGCAGCGCAGCGCGGAGCGAGTAGGCCGGGAGCGCAGTGAGGACGGCGCAGTTCATCCACCGGCCCACCAACTCGGGGAGTCTGTGCCTTGGGCGCGCGTCCGCCGCCCTTGGCACAGTCTCCCCCGGCGAAGCCGCATCAGGGCTGGATGGCGCATGTCTGGCGTGACGGCACGGGGAGTTTTCGCTTCGATGCTCCAGATGAGTTTTTGCCACGCAACTTGCCCGCTTTGCGGTCGGGAGAATGAGTGCCAGGTCGCCACGACCTCTGCTTACAAAGGCAAGTGCTGGTGTGCCTCGAAGAACTTTTCTCCCGATCTGCTCGCGCGTATTCCCGAAGAAGCACGCAACGTCGTGTGCGTCTGCCGCCGTTGCGTCGTTGCCGCTAATTTCGCCGAAGCGAAAGCACGCCCGCTCCCGCTTCCAATAGCCGCAGATTTCTACATCGAAGGCGAGCATGTCGTCTTCACTGCGGAGTATCATCGTCGCCGCGGCTACTGCTGCGGCAGCGGTTGCCGCCACTGCCCGTTCGATTCGCTGGAACGCGAATTGGGTGCGCAAGGCTCGTTGACCGATTGAGCCGGCAAGATCATTTCCACGAGATTCGCGGAGGGCGGCCCGGAGGATCGTGCGATGATCTGCGCTGGCCGGAAGGCGCGTCCGGCTTCCGCGCGGAATCATGGGCGGAAGGTCGGGAACGCCGGGAGGACGAGCGCAGATGGTCGCTGCCTACCCACACAACGGGGAGTCTGTGCCGTGGGCGCGCGCAGTCGGTGGGAGGCACAGTCTCCCGCGGCGCAGCCGCATCAGGAAGGCGTTACGGAAACCTGGGTTTCCGTTGAGATGGGTGCATCGAAGACGGTTCCTCCGGCTCCGATCAAGGGAAGAAACATCTTCCCTCCAAAGAGCACAGATTAAGAACGAACGCACCATAGGCTATCCTCCGTCAAACCGTTCCGCCTGACTTAATCCAAGCGGCCGGGATAAGATATTCGTCGTGATTCTCACGCCAGTTTCCGACCAAATGCACATTCGGGATTCCGTGCCATGTGATTGATCCAGCGTGTTCGGTGACGATGATCTGAAATTGGTTTCCAACTGCTTCGAGAAAATGAGCGAGCGCTCGGAAAATTCTGCGAACGCCTTCAATGTCGGCTGAGCTATCGCCCTTTGACGCAGCCGTTGAAGCTTGATCCATAGTTGGCCACGCCTCGGGAAAATAGACCTGACTTGGCTGATCGACCAAAAGAAAACGGGGGACTGGATTGTGATTCATACGGATGAAATGCTCATGAAGGGCTAACAAGCCAGCGATGTGATAACCGACCCAGTTCTGGCCACTGCCTACCTCCCAGAGAAAATCGGTTCGACCGGACAGCGGACTGAATTGAAGGGTAAGTTCCCGAATGTTGAGCCGGACATTTTCGGTCGCGTGCTCAAGGGTTAGCAAACGGGCGTAATCCGCCACTTTCGCTGAAACTGTATCAATAGCGGCGTTCAGCCGATCTCGTTGCGCACTTGGATCAAGGTCTCGCTTTAAGACAGCGATCCTTTCCGCGAGGATTCTTACTTTCTCCCGAAGCTCGTCCACGTTGCGACTGACGGCAACATTCTCCAATGCCTGTTCTACGCGACCAACGAAAAGGTAAATTTGGCGGACACGCTGACGCTGGGCCGCTTGTGCGGAAGAACGGTTCTCCAAGTATTTCCGTTTCTGCCGCGCTTTGGTGATCTCGGTCTCAAGCGAGCGAAGTTCCTGCCGCAACGCCGCCACCTCCTGGTCCAGCTTGGCGGGCGCTTCATGAACTGTCTCGGTAAGTGTTCTCAATTCCGTCGCGAGAATTTTCAGTTCGGACAGACGAGAATTGCCGTCGGTGTGAACCGCAGCGCAAACGGGACATTCGTGTGGGTTGCGTAGCTTCTGCTCAAACCAGCCGACACCTTGGAGGCGATCTTCCTGCGCCGTCAGCGTCGCACCATAGTCCTCGACAGACGATGACAACTGGTCGAGCTTTCCCAAGCGTCGGCTAACCGAACCTATTTGCTGTCCCAACTCGTCCTCCTCATTGATGAGGCGGGTAAGCTCTGCAACAGCCGCCTCGCCTGTTCCTTCCTGAACGTCGGGAAGGTCCATCGTCCGCACAGTCTCGGGAACTTTCTGTAGTTCCAGCATGTATTTGTCGAGCGACCATCCTTGTTGCGGAGCCGGAGAGTCCGGGAGAAGTCCGAGCGTTCGTGCCTGTAGGTAGTAGCCTTCCACCTCGGCTTCCCATGCACGCGCTGCCGAGAGTCGAGCATCAAGCTCCCGTCGAAGGCGATCATGTTCTCGCTCTGTATCTTTAAGCTCGCGCTGCTTGGCTAAAGTGCCGGTGTCGATGGCACCAAGCACAAGCGGGAAGATGATTCGCAACTTCTCACGATGCTCTGACGTGTCTGCTTTGAAAAAGAACGTGTAGGGATTGGCAACGATATGCTGTGGTTGGAAATTGAAAGCTGCCATATCTCGACAGCTTGGCCGACCGCCGAAACCGACGTTGTCGTCGGTGGAAAAATCGAGGGCAGGTAGATGGGTGATCTGGTTGAAGCGGTTTTTAAGGTCTTCGACGCGGGCATTCTTTCTAACCACTGGCGGGACGCTCAGTTCCAATCCGTCGTCCCAATAGAGATCAGTAGTCGTCTGCTGATCTTCGGGATTTCGGCGAGCCACGATCATCTCGGTATTGGCGAGTTGGAGATGGAGGCCAAACCAACCGGTGACCTCTCGGATCAACCCTACCGGGATCGAGCATTTGTCGCTTCCGAGGCAATAATCGACGATCCAGGTCAAAGTTGATTTTCCCGTCGCGCTCTCGCCGGTAATGACGTTGATCTTGCCGGGAAGGAACTCGATGACGCGAGGATCGAGCGTCGAGTCTTTCGACCAGAGGATGACTTTGAGGATCGCCAGTTTCATTTAGAATCGGATGTTCAATTGGGTTGAGAGTTGGACAATGCTCATTTCCCCGAAGGCCTGCCCAACACGCTTCGCTGCGTTCAAGATCAACTTTACCTCGTCCGTGACGTGGGTCACGGGAGATGTCTTCCTACCGGGAATAAGTTGGCGCTGACGATCCTGATCGAGCAGAAACAATTCGGTCTGGAAGCCGATGGATAATGCCTGGAAGGTGCGATTGGACATCGCTTGCATTCGCTCTTGGAGACCGACAGTGAGTTCCCGGTCGTCTCCAAGCGCCTTGTAGAGAGCGCCGGGTTGAGTTTTCGACGCCAACACCGTGGCGGTTCGTTTATGAAACGTGAGCGGAAGGACGAGAAACACTAAGGGGAACGGCACCCCTTCGGAACGACCCCTGGCCTCGTGCGCCTCATGCACTGCCTGCCAAATCGCCTCCGCTGCGAGCCCAGTGTTCTGAATCACTCGCTGCTCAAAGAGAACGTCAATCATGGCTGCATCAGTTCGCGCATGAGTTGTTCAAACCGTGGATGCCATCCGATTTTCAGCAGTTCCGCCAGGCGATGATAGGTTCCTGAAGTGAGATAGACCTGCTCAGTATCGCTGCCAGCAAGCTTCTCGCAGTGCGCTTCAGTAGTGTCGGTGAAAACCTCAAAACCTACGTCCTTTTCTGGTGCTCCCTGGCGCATTCGAGTAATGCGTCCGCGAATCTTATCCCAGCGCGACAGCAATGTGGACTCAAAGGCCAACCAGTCATCGTCGGTGATATTCCCTTCCGCTGACAGGCGGGCTTTTTCGATGTTACAACGGATAAATTCGCGAATGGACGTATCCACGACGCTATCGTCATCTGTGACCAGATGAAGCTGCTTCACAAACAGGCTTTCCCTCTCTTCACCGATTTTGTCCTCGCCTACGGGAATGAGGTGCTCAGCACGTTCTCGGCTGATCCGTCTCTTCCGTAGGTCGATGATTGCGTGAAGCTGATTTGCGAAGTGATCGCGTTTGATCCAAGCCGGCTGTTTCTGCTGCCAGCTCGCCAAAGCAGTTCGGTGCATCCAGCCTAAAAGCTCGTCAAGAATGGAACCCGCATGACTCGCGCACCATTCCGGCAACGGGAGATGTCCAATCGTTTTCGTTCGGAGTTCCTCGCCCGCCGTGTCCGCCGACGCATCGGCCAATCGGCAGCGGTCGATTAACTTCCGGAGATTCTGGCGTGATGTAGGACGCAGGACGCGCTCGACAAGCGCCTTGATGCCATCCGGAGGGGAGATTGCTGCCGTCTCGAGCGCGGCGACGCATGCGTCAATTTCCTCCTCCGACTTCGCTCGCCCGATTTTCTGGGCGATGCACTCGGGCAGCGTTTTGTTCGTAACCATCATGAACAGGGTCTTCCCTGCAACGACTTCGCCAGCGTCCAACGATTCGATCCAGATTTTCAGCGTGTTCCACAAATCTTTGGAGCGATTCCCAAAAGGCTCGGCGTCCTTTTGAATGGAGTGTTTGTCCTGCTCCAGAATCTGCGTCGCATCAGCTCCGCGGACGGCGACGTCATCATCGGTTTCGACACCCACCACGCTTCCGGCTGAACTTATCGCGAGCCAATACAACGCGCGTTCAAACTGAAAGCTGAAGCCTGCATTACTCCCCGGCGCGGAATGGTCGGAGAGGCTCATCCGGGATTCGGCAGATTCCGCCGTGGCGGTGTGGCGACGCGTTCGACCGTCACGGTGAGTCGATCGGGCGTCGTAGCGGACTCCCGATGTGCGGGAGCCTTGCGATGGAATGGATTTAGCGATAGAATCGCCATCGCCCTTGGGTTTAGAGAATCGTCTGCGAAAGCGCCAGCTTCATGAGGCGATTGTCGCAAGTCTTCGGCGATTCTCTTAGCCGTTCACGCTCAAGCCCTCTGCCAGAGCCACGCCGCGCTGGTTCTCATCGAAGCTCAGAAGTTCGGTCGCGCCGAGTTGAAGCGCGAAGGCGAGGTGCAGAATATCCATCGCCCGAGCTCCATGCCGTGGCGTGTGGTCAAGCGTCAGCTTCTCCGCGCGGATGACGACTCCGTCCCACTCCGACGAAGCGACGGCCCACACTCTCTGCTCGACATCCAATTCAAACGCCGCCAGCGCCGACTGCGCGGCGGGTTCGCTCAAGCCGAGCGGCTGGCCTTGCGTGTGCAACCAGACCTTGAACCACACGGCCTGCTGAAACTCGTAGCGCACGAGCGAGGAAATCAGCGGCGCGTCCTGCAAGAATTCCATCTTCGCCACCGCCTGCTCGGACGCCGCGCGGGGGAAGTAAAAGGCGAAGAGGAAACTCGTGTCCGCAAAGGCGCTCACAACGCCCGCTCGCGCCGAAGTTCCGCGAATTCCTCAGCCACGGAAACCGGACTATGGAACGCATCCGGCCCCCACATCTTCAAAAACCGGGCGCGGAAGTCGATGGGTGGCCACTTCGATGTCCCGCTGGACTCTGCGGCTGCCTTGCGTGGCACCAACTCGGCGACTGCGCGCCCGTCGCGCACGACTTCGACCGACTCCCCTGAAGCGAGGAAGGAATCGAGCTTGTGCGGATCGGCGTAGATGTCTTCGAGCGCGAGTGTTTTCACAATGCGCTGACGATGCCAGAGTTTCGGCGGCGTCGCAACCGTCCCGATGGGAGTGTGCGGTTGCTTGAGATTCATACTTTTACTGCTGGGGTCGTTTTCTTTTTCGCGCAAAGGCTCTGCGTCGGCTTGTCTTCTATGGCTTCGGTTGATTGCTCCTCACCTTCGTCGAGCTTGGCGGATGCCTGGTTCTTCGTGATGTCGAGGGCGTTCACGATCTCCTGCTGCCGCTTTGTAGCCACGGTCAGCTTTTCCTCGTGCTCGAAAGGATGGTCGAGTTGCTTGGTGAGGTCTTCCCCCTGCTTGCGATATTGCGAAAGGTCGGATTCACGTTCCCGCAGGCGATCTGCCATACTTTCCAGCGCGTGCTCGACAGATGCGATGGTGCCCGCCGGGCTGTCGCTCACGTTAGCCTTGTATTCGCTTTTCCCGTGGATGACGAGATTGGCCCGCTCGTCGAAGCGATGGAGCGAAATGGGGAAGCCGCCGATCTCGCCGATGGCCTTGGTGGATTGGAACGGTTTCATCGCGGCGGCGAGGAAGACGAGCGCACGACCGGCTTTCACGCGCTCGGTGAAAGTTTCCTTTTGCACAGTCATCGAGAAATTGTCCCCACGGGTGCTCGTGCAGATGCGCAAATCTTCGCGGACATTGGCGATGTCGCGTTCGCACATTTCCACGCTGCCGGTGAAACTTCGGATGCGGGAGCGCATCTGGTAGAGGCTTTCCGCGTGCTGCTTTTTCAGCCGTGTGAGGCGCATCACTTCGGCGTCCACCTGGGCTTTTTCGATGACGAGCGGATTGCCTGACGCGATGGCCTTCACCTCGGCATACGTCAGCGCAGCGGCGTCCACGTCCTCGGCCCGGCGCATCGTCGCGTCGCCGGTCATCACCTGCGAGATGAAGCGGCATTTTGTTTCGAGCGTCTGCCACATATAGGCGTCGAAACTGCCCTCGGAGACATAGCGAAAAATCTTGACGTATTCGTTCTGATTGCCTTGCCGGAGGATACGTCCGTCACGCTGCTCGATGTCGGCAGGACGCCACGGCGCATCGAGATGGTGAAGCGCGGCGAGCCGCTTTTGCACGTTGGTGCCCTCCCCCATTTTGGGAGTGCTCCCCATGAGGACGCGGACCTTTCCTTCGCGAACCGCTTTGAAAAGCGAGGCTTTGGCGGTGTCGTTGTCGTGGTCCTGAATGAACTCGATTTCGCCGGCAGGAATCCCGCGCGCGAGCAACTTGTCGCGCACATCCTCATAGACCGAAAACGCTCTGCCGCCCGGCTTCGGTGTGGAGAGGTCGCAAAAGACCATCTGCGTTCCCCTCTGCGGAGCCGTATTGAGCCAGACCTGGTAAATCCTTTCGACGGCTTGATTCGTCTTGGAGTCGGGATTGTCGCGCACATGCGGAAGCATGAGCCGCAAATCGAGCGCGGCTTTGCGGCCCTCGGTCGTGATCTTGAGCATGTTGTCGTCGCGCGGATCGACTTTGCCGCTTTTGATTTTCTCCGTCCGTTTGACGAGTTGATCGACGAACCGTTTCAACTCCGGTGTCGTCGGCGCGCTCACGGTGACGGGCCTGCCCTGGTCAAGTTTCGGCACGGGCAGCTTGAGCATTTCCGCCGTTTGAACATCGGCGACCTGGCGAAATTGCTGCATCAACTCCGGCACGTTGACAAAGCGCGCAAATCGGCTTTGCAGCCGGTAGCCGCTGCCGTCCGGGCTGAGTTCCATCGTGCTCACAATCTCGCCGAACGTGCCCGCCCACGAATCGAAGTGCTGGAGTTGATTGCGCCGCAGCGCACCCATTTGCAAATAGCGCTGCATGGTGAACATCTCCGCCATCGTGTTGGAAATCGGCGTGCCGGTGGAGAAGATCACGCCACCGCCTTTGTTCTTCGACTGGATGTGTTGGACCTTGAGGAACATATCGAAAGCGCGCTCCGATGCCGTCTGCGGAAGCCCGGCAACGCGCGTCATCTTCGTGACGTAGAAAAGGTTTTTGAACTTGTGCGCTTCGTCAATGAAGAGCCGGTCGATGCCAAGCTCCTCAAAGGTCAGCGTGTTGTCCTTTTTGTGCTCGGCGGAAAGACCCTCCAGCTTGGCCGTCAGCCGCTTTTGCACGCGCTCCAGTTCTTTCACCAGCCGCGTGCCGCGCTCGCTGCGCTGCTCGCGAATGGCTTGTTTGATTTCGTGAATCTGCTCCGCGATGAACTCTTTCCGCGTCTCCACCGACACCGGGATTTTCTCAAAGCTCGCATGGGTCACAATCACGCCGTCCCAATTCCCGGTCGCGATGCGGCTGAAAAGCCGCGCACGTTTCGACGCCTGGAAATCCTCCTTGCCCGCGACAAGGATGTTGGCCGTCGGATAAAGCATGAGCAGTTCGGTCGAGAACTGCCCCAGCATGTGATTCGGCACGACGAACATCGGCTTCGTCGCGAGGCCGAGCCGCTTCAACTCAATGCCAGCGGCGACCATAGTGTAAGTCTTACCCGCGCCGACGACATGCGCGAGAAGCGTGCTGTCGCTTTGGACGATGCGCCAGACGGCGTTCTTTTGATGCGGACGCAGTTGGATCTGCTGGCTGCTGGAAGGCAGCGTCAGGTGGCTCCCATTGAAGACGCGCAAGCGGATGCTGTTGAACTCATCGTTGTATTTCCGGCACAGCCTTTCGCGGCGCTCGTCGTCCTCCCAAATCCAGCCTTTGAAGCGCTCCTTGATTTTGTCCATCTTGTCCCGCGCGCCCTCGGTTTGCTGCGCGTTGATGATTCGCGCATCCGTCTTTGGATCGGCGTCATACACGGTCGGCGTTTTGAGATTCAGTGCGTCCTGAATCAGCTCGATCGCGGAATACTGAGATGCAACGGATTTCTGGACCAGCATTTGGTTAGTGGATGGAGTTAATGTGGGCCTCGAAAGAGGCGGGGGTTTGGTATCCGAGGGAGGAGTGCTTTCGGTGGGTGTTGTAGTAGGATTCGATGTAGGCGAAGAGTTCGATGCGGGCATCGGCGTGGGTGATGAAAGAGCCGTCGGCCAGCATCTCGGTTTTGAGGGTGCCGATGAAGGACTCGGTCCAGGCGTTGTGATAGGGATTGGCGCGCGCGGACCTGCTTTGGCGCATCC
>JANLQB010000968.1:0-2302 GCA_031367565.1 Verrucomicrobiota bacterium | reverse complement strand
CTTTGAAAAACGCACGCGCCATCCGCGAGCGGTGTTTCGAGATCGAACCCGAAATCGCTCCCATCCTCCGCCGCACCGCGCCAGCGACGCTTCGCCAGCGTGATTCGATCGACAGAAATGCGGATCGGCGGGAGCGAGGCGTCCCATTCGAAAAGCGGCGCGCGGATGATTTCCATGTCCGGTGGTGATAGCAGGCCGCGCCGCGGATTCGAAAACGAAATCCGTTTTAGTTCCGCGGCAAGACTCACCACTCCATGCCGATGGCGCGCAGCGCTTCCCGGAGCGCGGACAGATTCCACACGACGACGCTACCCGCCGCCGTTTGCAGAGCGAGGTGCCCGCCGTCGCCGCTAAATGCCAGGATGCCGGAGCCTACCGGTCCAGCGAAAGCGGGCACCGAAAGACGGGCGATTTCCGCAAGGTCCGGCGTCCGATGCAGCACCACCTCCGAGCGCGCGAGGCTCGCCGCGCGCAGGCCATCGGCGCTGATCACGAAACCCGGAAACGATCCGGAAACCATGGACCCGGATGGCTCCCACGTCTTCGTGGAAAGGCGCTGCACTCCGTGGTTTCCCGAAAGCCAAAGGATGGTGCCGCCATCCGAGAAGGCGACGCCGAGCGCGAGTTCGGGATACGATAGTTTTTTCACCAGACCGCCCTCGGGCAGGCTCCAAAGCTGCGCGCCGGATTCCAGGAAACTTCCCGTCACGGCCCAGCGTCCATCGGGGCTGAGCGCGGCACAAAATGGATTCGCCTGCGCGAGCGCGATGCGCCGTTTTTCCTTCGGCAAAAAAATCTCCACCCGATCGTTCGCGTCGTCGGTTTCATTGGCCGTCAGCGCCAGCGCGCCGCCATCTGCCCGCGCTCCCACCAGCAGCGGACCGGGCCCCCATCCCGCAAATTCCGGCTCGCCGAATTCCGGCCAGCCCGCACGCGCCCGCCGGATCGGGATGCGGCGCAAGGCTCGATTCCACCCGCTCAGCCACAGGCTCTCCTCGCCCGCGAACTGCGCCGTCATCCACTCCTGGCGATCTTTTGGAAACGTCGCGACCAGCCGCCCGCCTGCGAGCGACCAGATGCGGCAAGCCGTCTCGTCCACGGAAGCGGCGAGATCGCCCTGCGGGCTGAGCGTCAGCGTCGGCATGTTTTCCGAACGCGGTTCGTCCTGGCCCGGCGCGAGGACTTGCGTGGTGCGCGACCAGTCGAAGCGAAATACATCCACCAATCCGCCGGGCTCGCGCGCGCAGAAAAGCCGGGTGCCATCAACATTCCACCACGCGGGTCCACGATGATTTACCTGGCGCTCCAGCCGCAAAATTTCGACCCCGCGCGCCGCGTGCCAAACGCGCAGCACCGAGTCTTGGGACAAGGAAATGAGCTCCTGCCCATCGGGGCGAAAACGCAGCGCCTCGATATCCGAATCGTGCCCGCTGAAGCGGCGCAAACGCTGGCCCGTAGCCGTATCCCAGATGTGGATAAGGCGATCCGGCCCGCCGCCGACCGCGAGGATTTCACCCGCCCAATCGAGGCAACTCACGGACTGCGAATGGGTGAGCGTGTGTAGAATCTTGCCGGAGGGAAGCTCGTAAATCGTGACGATCCCGGCACTGCGGACCACCGCGAGGCGATGCCCCGTGTTGTCGAGCTGAGCAAGCGGACGCGCTGGAAAATCCGGGAAACGCGCCGACACCTGCCTGCTTTCCACTTCCACGACGCGTAGCTCGCCACTTTCAAAATGAAGCGTCCAGCGGCCATCCGTGCTCGCCCCGGATGCGGGCGGAAGCGCCTGCGGATCGCCGGGCGCGAGCGTTCGTTCGAGAGAGATTTCGGGGAGCGCGAGGCTGGCGATGGCTTCGTTGCGGAGCTCCGGCGAAGGCTGGATCGCCCACGCCTCTCGCAGCGCCGCGAGCGAGCGCGTTCGGCCGCCGGCCAGGCCTTCCGCGCGATTCGCCCGCGCTTCCGCCAGCAGCATCGCGCGCTTTTCCAACCGCACCTGCCGCTGCGCGACGGCCAGCGAGCCGACCACGACCACCCCCATCAACCCCACGACCAGCGCGAGCAGCAATGCCACGGCGGGCCGTCGTCGGCACCAGCGCCACGTTTTTCCAAATGCGGAAATGGGCCGCGCATGAATCGCTTCGCCACGCTGGAAACGCCCGAGGTCTTCGGCGACTTCCCGCGCGGTGGCGTAGCGGTCCGCGGGTTCTTTGCGCAGGCAGCGCAGGCAGATCGTTTCGAGATCGCGCGGCACCGATGGATTCAATCGGCGCGGCGTGAGCGGGTCCGCTTCGCGAAGCTGGAG
>JANLQB010000737.1:0-2221 GCA_031367565.1 Verrucomicrobiota bacterium | reverse complement strand
GATGCAATTTCACGACGACCTCACGGTGCCGCCGATCGCGCCCGGCGAGCTGGGTCGGCGCTACCTCGCGCGCATCGGCTCCATGGTCGCTCGGATGAAAAACTCGGAGCTGCCAAAGCTGCGAACCATCGCGGAGCGCATTGCTGCCGAGTTGCGCGAAGGGCGCAAGACGGTCGTCGCCTCCGCCGGGCACATGGTGATGAATTACGTGGGCCGCTTCGACGATTCGCTCTGGGCGGTGAACTACGAAGTCAGCCCCGGCGCGGACGCGCAGCTCAAGAACTACGAGGCGACGCCGGACGGCGCGCTCGTCCTGCGGCTCGACGCAAATGGGCTTCACCACAGCATCCACGAGCTTTTCCAGCGCAAAAAACAGCGCGTCATGCTCATCACTTCCGAGAACCCGCGCACCGAAGCGGCGATCCCGCCCGGCTACGATCTGCGCGTGGATCCGGGCATCCCCTTCGGTGACGCGTGCGTGTGGCTGGCCGGCTATCCGATCCCCATCCTGCCGCCGAGCGGCGTCCTGCAAATCGCGGCTTACGAGAGCATCAATGTGGAAGTCCACGCGTGCCAGATCCCGCCGGGGAAGTGATGAACCACCCAACTTTATGAAAAACTACATTTCACTGGCAGCCTTCGCGGCGCTCTTCCTCGCGTTCGATGCGCTCGGTCACGGTCAAACGGCAGGCACTGCCGGGGCAAATGATTTGGCGATCGCGCAGGGCGGCGCGAGCACGGCGACGATCGTCGTCTCCGCGCAGGCAGGAAAATGGGAGAAACAGGCGGCGGAAGATTTGCAGAAATACATCGAGCGGATGAGCGGTGCGAAGCCGACGCTGGCGAATCAGCCGGAGTCCATCGCGGCGGCGTTAAAAGCGGCGACGCCGGTGCTGATCGTCGGAGCGGAGGCGCTCAAAGCCGAGGCGTCGCTGGCCGCGGCGCTCGCGAGCGTGGCGAAGAAAAAGCCGACCGTGCGCGCGGATGCGGTGGTCGTGAGGCGGGTGGGGAATCGCGTTTTCATCGCGGGGACGAATGACGAGTCGCACTACTTTGCGGCGTCGTGGCTGCTCCAGCAATGGGGCTGCCGCTGGTATCTGTCGGGCGACTTCGGTGAGTGCATCCCGGCGCAGCCGGTGCTGAAAGTCGGCACACTCGATTTTGCCTACGCGCCGCCTTTCGAGGTGCGCCACTATTGGCTGAGCTGGAATGCGGACGGGACGGGTGCGGAGGAGTTTAAACGCCGGAATTTCATGAATACCGCGGCGGTGACGGGGATGGGGCACGCGCTCGGGAATTACACGAAGGCGCTGATCCCGCCGGGCAAGACGATGTTCAATGTGCCGCTCGCGGAGGAGGCGACGGCGAAGGAAGTCGCGGCGCGGATCGAGACGGAATACGCGAAGGGCGTGGAGGGAATCTCGCTCGCGATCGAGGATGGGAATTACGTCAGCGATTCGGCGCGCGACAAGGAATTGCAGGCCGGCATTTACGATAAATACACGCTCCAACCGTCGAACACCGACGCGATGATGACGCTCTACAACAGCGTCGCGAAAATCCTGCGCGAAAAGTTTCCCGCGAGCAAAACGCGGCTCGGCGGGCTGGTTTACGCGAATGTGACGCTGCCGCCGCAGCGCGTGCTGACCATCGAGCCGAGCATCGTGATGTGGCTCGCACCGATCGACATCGATCCGAATCACGGGATGGACGATCCGCTTTCGCCGCCGCGGCAGGAGTATCGCGAGATGCTCTATCGCTGGGCGGAGGTGATGAAGGGGCAGCTCGTGATTTACGACTACGACCAGGGCCAGCTCGTCTGGCGCGACTTGCCGAATCCGTCGCACGACGCCTTCGCGCAGGACGTGAAGCACTACCGCAAGGCCGGCATCCTCGGCATCGGCACGGAAAGCCGCGGGGCAGCGGCGACGACGTTCCTGAATCTCTTTTTCCGCGGGCAACTGATGTGGAATCCCGACGCGGATGTGGCCGCGCTGCTCGCGGAGTTTTACCCGAAGTTCTACGGCCCCGCCGCTGCGCCGATGGCGAAATATTGGTCCGCGATTTTCGACGCGTGGAAGACGACGGCGGTGACGGAGCACGAATACTTCGTCGCACCGGCGATCTACACGCCGGAGCTGGTCGCAAGTCTGAAGACGAGCCTCGGCGAAGCGCGGAAGGCGACGCCTGCGGGCAGCGATGCGCGGTATCTCGACCGCGT
>JANLQB010000719.1:0-5596 GCA_031367565.1 Verrucomicrobiota bacterium | reverse complement strand
GCACATCAGCGCCACGGAGAAAGGCATGCCCAAGTCACTCCACGTCTCTCTGGATGGCCGCAGCGGCGCGCGGGTCCGCGAACTCGACTTAGACCTCACCCATGTGCCCGTCAGCACGCGCAGCTCGAAGGGTCTCACCGTCACTAAGTGGACGGTCAAGGACGTGATCGGAAAATAGCAGCCTTTCAAAAATAGGCTCACCCTGAAAAATCGCCGGGAGGAAGAAACGGCGTGGGTTCGTAAGCAAGTCGAGCTACTTCGTTAGGATGCTTAATTTTTGAAACATCTCCTCTTTAAATTCCAGCCGCCTGTCTGGCCAGTTGCTCCCACCGATTCCCGGCTCGTCGAATCCCTTATTTATCGCGTTTCCTCGCCGCCTCGATTTTCAGTTCATAAGTCTTTGCAACACTCAAAATTTCATAGAAGCCATGAAGTCGCGCGAAGTAGTAGCCTTCCAAGCCATCCAAGAATCCGAACTGCCAGACATAGACGTAAAGAAATCTCAGTAGTCCGCGAAAAGGCAATTTTGCGGACAATAGCTTTAACCTTCTGCGAATTGTGACCCCGCTGTTTTGCAGGTCGCTGTCGCTTCCTTTCAAATAGTGATCCAAAGCCACCTGCGCCTCCCAATTCGAATACCGATTATGTTTTTCGACGAACACTTCCACTGACGGAAATGCATAGTGATCCATCTGCGCGCCTAGCCTGCTGGTGGAGCCTTGGACGATGACGTGCTCATGCACTTCGTTGTCACCGCTGTTGGTGGCAGATGAAGTCAACTTTTCGAATCGTCCCCGTCGATGTCTAAACAACCTCAAATTCCAATTGGGATAGTAGGCATGCTTCAACCACTTTCCCATGAACATAAAGCGCCTGTTGATCCAGTAGCCGGCGATTTCGCTGTTCGACTGCGTTACGATCGCGCGAATCTCTGCCTCTATCTCGGAAGGCAATACTTCGTCGGCATCCAGAATGAACACCCACTCGTTTCGGAATGGGATGTTCTCCAGCGCCCAGTTTTTCTTTTTGGGCCAGGTGCCATTGAAAACAAATTGAATCACCTGTGCACCGAATGACTCCGCGATACTGGCGGTGCCGTCGGTGCTTTGTGAATCAACGACCAAGATTTCATCGGCCCAGCCGATTGCCGAAAGGCATCTCTCCAGATTCGATGCCTCGTTTTTAACAGGAACGATGATTGAGACAGGAACGCGCAAACTAATGATGGGGTAAAAAAGACGCATCAGGTTGCGCGGCGACTGGTGCCGATGCCAAGCACTTTTACTTTCAGGCCAACGCTAAAGCCGTTGGCCGATACCGCCCAATCACGGCGGACAACTCTCCGCGCCTCGCTGGCAGGAGGATGAGCGTGAAATGCGTGCAACTCAACGCGGAAGAAGGAAGTGCGATCGCCATCTTGCTTGTGGGAGCCAATCAAGGCACCAACGCCTGCGGGCCGGTGACGTTGGAAAGCGTGACGATCGTTCGTGCGCCGAGGCCGCCTTGGGCGCTGGCGGTTAGGCCGACCAGGCATTGGGTGGATAGGTTGAGCGTGGCGGTTCCGATGGGGGTCCAAGTGGTGCCGTCGGTCGAGGTCGCGCCGGTGAAGACGTTGCCTTGGCGCGTTAGTTTTAGCCAGCCGGGGAGGGCCGGGGTGGCGGCGGTGGTGCGTTGGAGGGCGGCGGCGATGTTGTCGCGCCAGCGCAGGGTGGCTCGGGAGTTGGTTTGGAAGGCGACGGAGATTTGGCGCGCGTTGGGGAGCAGGGATTCGCGGAACATCAGGCCGGCGAAACTCTGCGGGGTGATCATTTTTAACGAATCGACGCGGGCTATGATTTCGCCGTCGCCGGTCCAGGGCTGCCAGACGAAATGCAGTTCGTCGGTCGTGGTGCCGATGCCTGCCCCCGCGGCGCGGACGGTGAAAATATCGTTGGCGGTGTTTGCCATGCCGAACGCCTGGCCGACGTCTTGCGACTGCCATCCGGCGGGGAGCGGATTGGCTCCGGTCACGGCGAGAGTTACGGCGTTGGAAGTGACTGTCGCGCCGGCGTCGTCGGTGGCGCGGGCGGTGAGAGAATACGAACCGGCCGAGACGCCATTCCACACGAAGGTGAACGGTGCGGCGGTCGATTGTCCCAGCTTTTGAGCGCCGGTGAAAAACTCCACCTTCGTCACGCGTCCATCGGAGTCGCTGGCGCTGGCGATGATCGGGATCGTGGCGGGCGCGGTGAAAGTGGTCTGATTAACCGGCCGGCGGATCGAGATCGTCGGCGGCACATTGGGGACGGGCGTGGCTCTCACGACCAGCGGAGGCGCAGTGAAAACTCCGCCGTCGCCGTCGTCGATCAGCACGGTGGCGCTGCGCGCGCCGACGATCGGGAAGGTGCCGGCGACATGGCGCAGGATGGCTTGCGCGGCGGCGGGCGTGGCAGCTTCGCTGAAGATGATCAGGAGCGGCGCGGCTCCGACGCCGCCGGATTTGGTGGCGACGACTCCGCCGGAAAACAGGACGCGATTTCCCGCGAGGCTGACCTGGCCGGGGCCGCTGCCATCGGGCGAAATCGTGAGCCCATCTCCGGCGCGCGCGTTGGAAAGGGCGACGCGCAATCTTCCGAACTCGATACCGGGGCTGTCCGCGTCGGTCAGCGTCGCGGCGGCGTCGAGGATTTGTGGTGACGCGCCGATGACGAGCGTCCGCAACGCCTGCGACCATGCGGCTTGCGGGGCGACGTTGGTCGCGTTCGGGTAAAGGCGCGCGTTGCGAACGACCTTCGCGCCGAGGTCGTCGGTGACCGTGAGTTGGACGCGGAAAAAGTAGGTTTCGGTGGTGCTATAAATCGGCGAGATGAGCGCGGCGGCGGCAGTGCCGATGACGGCGGGTTCGCCGTGTTCGTGTTCGTTGTGATGCAGGAAAATTTTCCACTCCGTCGTGGTGGGATGACTGGGCGCTTCGACGACGCGGCGGGTGAGCGCGTATTCGGTGTCGCCTTCGAGGGTGTATTTGGTGCCGTCGATCGGGCCGAGCAGGGTCACGTCGGGCAGGGTGTGATTTGCGAAAATCGCGAGCGTCGTTTGCGCGGTCGCATTACCGGCGTCGGTGACGGTGAGCGTTACGTCGAAGCGCTTCGCCGTCGCTGAAGTGAAGACGTGGATGGGCGAGGGCAGCGTGCTCGTGGTGCCGTCGCCGAAATCCCACAGATACGCGAGCGGCAGGTCGTCGGGATCGTGCGAGCCGGCGCTGCTGAAATCCACGCTGAGCGGCGATGCGCCGAGCGTGATGCTGGCGCTCGCGGTCGCGGTGGGCGGGAAGTTTCCACCGGGCGCGTAGCCGATTTTGAAGACGGTGGCGCTGCCGTAATCGACGACGTAAAGCCCGCCTTGCGTCGGATGCGTCGCGAGGAAAACCGGCGCGCCGCCAGCGGCGAAATCGCTCACTTGGGTCAGCCGATGGTTCGCGTTGAACACGAAGTTTTTAATCCAGCCGCGGCCGAAATCGCCGTGGAAATACGTGCCGCGATACTCTTCGGGAAAATCCGTGCCGGTGTAGAAAACGCCGCCCACACTTGCGTTCGCGCCGAATTGCGGACCGGCCACCGGCGAGCCCGGATCACCGACGAGAATTTCACCCGCGGTCGTGTCGAAAAACGTGGGGACGAGAGCTGGGCCGTCTGGGTTCGTGAGGTGGTTTGCCTGGATGACGGGGCGCGTGTGCATGAAGTGCGGAACGCTGGCGGGCACTTGCTGCGCGGTGTTCAACGGATTGGGCCACGAAGGCGTCGCGAGGGTTTCCTGCACGAGCAAATCGCGGAACTTGAAGAAGCCGCCGAGCGGGTTCGGCGCGTCGCGATTTTCCGGCGAGTAGAAGATGAAACTCTCGTGTCGCGTGAGCCCCTCGAAGAGCGGCCAGCCGCAGTTTTTTCCCGGCCCATTGATGACGTCGATTTCTTCCCACGTGCCCCAGCCCACGTCGCCGAGCACGATCACGCCGGGATCGGCATCCGCGGGATCGTGGCTGCCGGTTTCCGGGCGGATGGTGAAGCGGAAGGGATTGCGAAAGCCGAGCGCCCAGACGCGCGAGCGCGGCGCGCGCGGTTGCGCGGCGACGTAGAAGGGATTGCTCGGCACGCCGTTGCCGGTTTCGGGGTCGATGCGGATGACTTTTCCGCCGAGCGAATCCACGAGCTGCGCGCGAAACGCGCCGACGTTTTCTTTCGCCCGGATGATGCCATCGGCGAGTGCCTGTGTGGCGTAGGTAAGGTTCGGATTGCTGCCGTTATCGACCTCCTCGACGCTCGCCGATTCGCCGCACGAGGCGAGCAATGTGCCGTCGCTCCCGAAGACGAGATGCCCGACGCCGTGCGACTGGTAGCAGATGGGAAAGCCAGTCGTTTTGCTTTCACCGACGAGAATTTTTCGGCTCGCGGGATCGACGCTTTTGAAGCCATCTGATGCGCGCGCGGTGTAGCGCGTGATGCGGCCGATGGTGGCGGCGAAGTATTCGTTTGTCGCGGGATTGTAATTCGGCGTGCCAGCGTTGAGGAGGTGGTGCCGGTCCACGACGTAGCTTACGTAGATGTAACCATTCTCGTGAAAGTTCGGATGAAGCGCGAGGCCGAGCATCCCGAAGTCGCGCCACGCGCCGACTTCATCGCTGATGTCGAGCAGCGGCGTCGGGAGCTTCACGCCATTTTCCACGATCCAAACGCGGCCTGCGCGCTCCCAGACGTAGATACGATTCACGGCGTCCGGGCTCGGGTCGAAGGCGACGCCGATGGGTTCCTCCCAGCCGCTGCCGATGGCCTGCTCGGAGAATCCGGCGGGCAAGGTGAAGGCGCGCGCGGGCGCGAAACTCGCGAGCCAGAGAACGGTGGCGAGGAAGACGAAGAGGCGATTTTTCATGGATGGTGGGGCGCGGTCTTTTGCAAGAAGCGAGCCAGCGGAGAGCTTTGGCAGAAGCTTCTTCTCTTGCCCTTGCTCCGGCAACTGTGGTGTTTCGCTCAATTTGGAAGGGCCTCCGATTTGACCCACGATCGGAGGTTGAAGGTTCACGCGTTCGCAGCGAAGGATTGTGGCGCACGACTGAACCCCCTTTTCTCAAACCCATGAAACACTCCATCCAGAAACTCGCCCTCGCCCTGACCCTCCTCGCCGTTTGGAGCGGTGGGAGCGCCCACGCGCAGCAGAAGATCGCCACCATCAAGATGCGCGAGCTTTTTGAAAACTATGCGAAGGCGCGCGAGAACGACGCCGCGTTCAAAAAGAAAATGGCAGGCGTCGCTGGCGAGGCGAAGACGAAGCGCGAGACGTTTCTGAAAGGGAAAGAGGAGCTGTCGAAATTTCAGGGCAACGTGAATGATCCGACGGCGCAGGCGAAGCTGAAGGAGCTGCGCGAAATGGAGCAGAGCATCTTGCAATTTGAGAACAAGGCGCGGCAGGACGCTGACGAGGAGAGCCGGAAGATCCGCGGGGAATTGCTCGCCGACATGCGCAAGGTCATCGACGCGAAAGCGAAGGCGGGCGGCTACACGCTCGTCATGAATACGTCGGCGGAAAACGCGGTCGGACTTCCCGACGTGCCCTACAGCTCCGGCGAGAG
>JANLQB010000650.1:0-3905 GCA_031367565.1 Verrucomicrobiota bacterium | reverse complement strand
AAATAGATCGGCTCCAAATCTCCCGTCGCCACGATGCCCAAGCCTTCCGCCGCCAGCTTCGCCAGCACGAGCGCGGAGGGCGGCGCCACTTGCGCGCTGGGGAACGCGGCGAGCGGGACGCCGGTGAAACACGGTTGCGTGGGAAACGTGTCCAGCAACTCGCGCAACTCGCTTTCAGGTACCAGCCGCGGGCCTTCGACCACCGCACGATTCATCACGCGTGAAAAATAAAACGTCTCCCGTCGCGCATCGCCGATGGCGAGATATTCCGGCGAATCCGTGTCCACCGCGATGATCGACGGCAGCCCGACGAGCTTCGCCTTCATCACCATCTCAAAACCGAGCGCCGCCGAGATCGCGATGCGCACGCCGGCATACGAGCCGGGGCCGAGACCGACGGCGATTTGGTGGATGTGGTTCGTGCAGCCGCGCGCTTTTTCCAGGCAGGCAAAAAGGGTGGAACTGTGGCTGCGGTCGGCGGTGAAGGATTCGTTGAAGACGATCTCACCATACGCGAAGACGGCGACGCTGCCGCGGGGTGTCGAGGTGTCGATCGCGAGGGTGATCATGCAATGCGCCCAATCTCACGCGCTTTTTCGATGATCGCCAGTGTGGATCGCACGTTCTCCTCGATGGTAAAACGCGCGGCCTTTTCCAGCAAACGCGGGCGCACCTCCGCCCGGCGTGCGGCATCCGCCCAGTGATCGATGCCGGCGGCGAGGGCAGCGGTATCGCGCGGATCGGGGAAGATTTCGCCTGCCATTCCGCGTTCGATGATCTCGGCGAAGCCGTTGTGTTCCGTGGTGAGAACGGGCAGGCCGGCGGCGAGCGCTTCGAGGCAGGCATTCGAGAATGGCTCGTAAAGAGTGGGCAGGATGAAGGCATCGGCGGCGGCGAGGACGCGCGACATTTCGGAAACGGGCCCGAGAAAACGCACGCGATCGGACTGCGGCATCGACTCCCGTTTTCCACGTCCGGCGATGAGCAGCGTCGGGCGAGAGTTGCTCGCATTCACCGCGTCGATCGCGAAGCGCAGCCCCTTGCGATCCCAGCCGGAGCCGGCGAAAAGCAGCACGTAATCGTCCGCGCCAAGGCCGAGTTCCTTTCGCACGTCGGCGCGGGCATTTGGCGGCGGGGAAAATGCGGGCACGCCATTGTAAACGACGTGAATGCGTTCCGCCGGAAATCCAAAGTGCTGCTCGATCTCGCCTTTGATCCACTTGGAATTCGCAATCACCAAGCCGGCCCTGCCGCGGGTAAAAAGCGCGCGTTCGATTTCCAAAAGATCGCGATGTTTTCCGCTGAACCGCCGGAAGAACACCCGCCAGGCCGGCTCGAACATCGCCCGCCGTGCGAGCCACGCCGCATGCACGCCGTCGCCCGCGCGATACGCGTCGCATTCCCACACGCGCTCGAGACTGAAAAGAAAATCGCACCGCTCGCGTGGCCTCGATGCCGCCAGCGCATCCGCAAACTGGCGCGGCGAAGCGCCGGGGATTCGCACTCGTTCGGCGCTCCACGCGGAGGACGGCCATTCCTCACTCGCAAAGAGTACACACCAATGCCCCGCCGCATTTGCCGCATCCGCGAAGCGCCGAAGATAAGCCTCTGCGCCGCCGGTCGGTGAAAAGCCGCGACGGACGAGACCGATTTTCATTTTGCGAGAAGCGTGGCGCGAGTGGAGGCGCAGGGGAGCACGCCGCTCCATAACGCGCCTCTTACTCGCACGCTTTTTCCGAATGCCGCGGGCCGGAGCATCGTGCGTCAGTTGTTCTCCGGCAGCCCTTCGGTGTGCCCGAGGTTTTTCACCGGGGCGAAAATCTTCCTTACCTCGGCGAGCAATTCCTGGTCGATCGGTTCCGCCGCCCATTTCGCCCAATTGCGGATGTTGACCGGATTCGCGCTGCCGGAAATCGTGGTCGTGATGTCGGCGTTCGCGAGGCTGTATTGCAACGCGAGCTTGGCGATATCGACGCCCCTGTTTGCGCAAACCGCAGCCGCAGCGCGGGCGGCGGCCTTCACGTTTTCAGGTTCTTTCAGCCACGCGGGCAGCGGCGCATTGGTGAGCAGTCGCGCGCTGAATGGCCCGGCGTTCATCACCCCCACGCCCTTCGCTTTCAAGTAGGGCACAGCCTCGTCGGCGAAGCGCGTGTTTTGCAGCGTGTATTGGTTGTAACTCAGCACGCAGTCCACATCGACCTGATCGCAGATGAAGCGGAAGACTTTCATCGGGTAGCCGGAGAAGCCGATGTAGCGGACTTTCCCGGACTGCTGGATTTTTTTCAGCGCGGGGATCGTCTCATCCACGATCTGCTGCATCGGCACGAATTCGATGTCGTGGCAGAGCACGATGTCGAGGTGATCCGTGCCGAGCCGGTGCAGCGAGACATCGACGGATTCGGCGACGCGTTTCGCGGAAAAATCGAAGTGCGCAAGATCGTAACGGCCGAGCTTCGTACACAGCATGTAGCTCTCTCGCGGCACGCCTTTCAGCGCCACACCGAGCAGCACTTCGCTCATGCCGCGTCCGTAAAAGGGCGACGTGTCGATGAAGTTCAGCCCGCATTCCAAGGCCACGCGGACGCTCGCGAGCGCTTCGTCCACGGTGACGCTGCGAAACTCCGCGCCGAGCGACGATGCGCCGAAACTGAGAATGGGAAGCTGGAGATCGGTTAGGCCGAGGCGGCGCGTTTTCATCAAGCGCACCTTTTGGCCATCGCGTGCGTGCAGCGCAAGACCAAGCGCGGGATTGGCGCATGACATCACGGTCATGCGGCGATAAACGGCGGCTCTGAAAATTTGCGACCTCACCCAGTTTTATTCGCCCGCGAGCGGTGGCGTGAAGCGTTACGTCGGGGAAAAAGTGCGCTACATCCGCGAGCATACGGCGAGTGATGAGCATGTGCTGATCGTGCCTGGCGAGGCCGATGAACGCTTGCTCGGCGAACGCTCGCGCACCTACTTCATCGCGTCGCCGCTCATCTCGCGCACTTCGCGCTACCGCGTGCTGCTGCGAGTGGAAGCGATTGAGCGGATTTTGGAAAAAGAGCGGCCCGACATTATCGAGTGCGGCGATCCGTATCAGGTCGCGTGGAAGGCGGTGCATTCTGGCGCCGCGCTCGGAATTCCGGTCGTCGGCTTCTACCACTCGCACTTTCCCGAAGCCTACATCCGCACCGTGCGGAAGTTTTTCGGTGCGACGGTCACCGAGTTTTGCATGGACCTTTCGCGGCGCTACATCCGCAGCCTCTACAATCGTTTCGAGCGCACCATCGTCCCCTCGCCCGCGCTCGGCGCGCTGCTCGGCGAATGGGGTGTGCAGAATGTGGTGCTCAGCGACCTCGGAGTGGACGCGAGCATTTTCCAGCCAACCGCCGAGCCCGATGAAGACGTGCGCGGCGAACTAGCCGTCCCGCGCGACCGCACGCTGCTCCTCTACGTCGGTCGGCTCGCGCAGGAAAAAAACACGCACACACTTTTCGACGCCTTCCGCATCCTCGCTCGCGAACATCCGAATCGCTTTCACCTCCTAATCGTCGGCGACGGTCTCCAACGTACCGAACTCCATTCACTATTCATCGATCACCATTCACAACTCACTCATCTCCCGTATTGCGCCAACGCGCCGAAACTCGCGTCGCTCTACCGCGCCGCCGACCTCTTCGTGCATCCCGGCGTGCAGGAGACTTTCGGCCTCGTGACGCTGGAGGCGCAGGCGTGCGGGACGCCGGTCGTCGGCATTCGCGGCAGCTACATGGATCGCATCGTACAAAGCCCGCAGACGCACTGGGCGCGCGAAAACTCGCCCGCTGCGCTCGCCGCCGCGATCGAGGAGACGAGCCGCGAAGACCTGAAAGCCAGCAACGCGCGCGTCAGCCAGCTCGTGGCCGCGCAGTATTCGTGGG
>JANLQB010000618.1:0-2690 GCA_031367565.1 Verrucomicrobiota bacterium | reverse complement strand
CTCCGGCGGCGCGGCGGCGAGCAGGTCGATGATTTGTTCGATGTTCAGATCGTAGCTGATCGTCACGCGCTCCAGCCCGTGATTTTTGAAAAACTCGGCGGTCAGCGGGTTCGCGACATTCAGGGAAAAGTCGCCGACTTTCCGCAGAGCGGGGAGTTTTTGGAAATGCTCGATCGCGCCGAGATTGCGGATCAGCACGCCGTCCGGCGCGGCGTTTTCGATGAGCCGGAAGAACCCGGCCTCGCCGGCTTTTTGAATGCGTGGGGTGGCGAGGAAGATGGCGGCAGCGCCCCGCTCGCGGACGAGTTTCACCGCATCGGCGTAGCGGCGGATGTCCTCGAAATCGACATCCACTTCGGCGATGCCTGCGGAGAGGGCCGCGCCGAGTTGGTCCATCGAGCGGCAGAGGACACGGAGCGTCGCGTGTTCGCGTAGCGGCGTTTGGGACGAGGGAAGAAGCGAGGCGACCGTCACCGCGTTTTCCGGGCGCGGCACTTCGCGGGCGGCGTCGAGCTGGAAGACGAGTTCGCGGCGGAGGCGGTTGAGTTCGCCGATCGGGAGGATCACGTCGCCTTCGAGGGCATTCGTAAGTTCTCCTAGTTCGTAAACGCTGTCGCCAAATCGCCCGAGATGATCGCGGAGTTTTTCCGTGGTGAGCGGGGCGGTGCGCGCGGTTTGTAAATCGATCGCCGAACGCACGGACGGCGCGCCTACCGCTTCCACGCACATCGACTCCCCCGTGCGCCCGCTCACGCGCAGGTCGATCGGAATGCGGCGGCGCGGCTCGATCTTTCCCGCAAATGATTGCTGGAGCCGTTTGTTCAGCGCGGGGTCGTCCGTCTTCCACACCCGATCACCGCGTTTCAGCTTCGTGAAATCGATATGCCGGTGCTGGAAAAACAGCCGTTTTCCTTTGATCTGAAAAATCCGTCCGCCTTGTTCGGCGTCCGGGTCGCCACCGGTGTCGAAAACCACGCCATCGCCGAGATTTAGCGGCACTTGCGACGTCAGCTCCACAAAATCGCGCCCCACATTTTCGATGCGCCCGGAGAAGGCACCGCGCTTTTTCCCGAAACGTGCGGACACCAGTTCCTGATGCTGCACGCCGTGCATCCAGCCGCTGTAGAGCCCGCGCGAAAACGTCATCTCGAGCTGATACCGATCCGCCGCGCCCGCCGTAAATTCCCGCTCCGCCAGCGCCGCGTCGATCGCCTTGCGATACACCTGACACACGCCCGCCACGTATTCCGGCGACTTGAGCCGGCCCTCGATTTTGAAACTGACGACGCCCGCCGCGATCAATGCGGGAATCTCATTCACCGCCGCGAGATCCTGCGGCGAAAGCAGGTAACGTTTATCGCCCAGATCGCGCACCTGGCCATCGACGATCAACTCATACGGCATCCGGCACGCCTGCGCGCACTCGCCGCGATTCGCGCTGCGCTGGCCGAGCGATTCGCTCGTGAGACACTGGCCGGAATACGCGACGCACAGCGCGCCGTGGACGAAGACTTCCAGCTCCGCCGAGGACGCACCGCGAAACTTTTCCATCTCGCGCAGCGAAAGCTCGCGCGCCAGCACCACGCGCTCGATCCCCAGCTCTTGCGCAAACCGCGCTCCCTCCGGCGAAGTGATCGTCATCTGCGTGCTCGCGTGGATCGGCAGCTCCGGCACGAGCGCCCGCGCGAGCCGCACGAGGCCGACATCCTGCACGATGAGGGCATCCACGCCTGCGCGATTCAGCAGCCGCAGATAGTCGGCAGCGGCTTCGAGTTCGCCGGTGAAAACGAGCGTATTGAAAGCCACATAAGCCTTCACCCCGTGCCGGTGGCAAAACGCGACGACCTCCGGCAATTCCTCCTCCGTGAAATTATCCGCCCGCAGCCGCGCATTAAATCGCGGCAGCCCGAAGTAAACCGCGTCCGCCCCATTTGCCACCGCCGCGCGCACGCAATCCCAGCCGCCGGCGGGAGCGAGGAGTTCGGGTGTCGGTGTTTCGGCAGTCATGGTGAGCGCGCACCGTAGCGCGAAATCCCGTCGATGCGAATCGCGATGCCGTCTTCTCGAAATCACTCAAACCATTCGTCAAACCGTCCTGCCTCAGCCATCGTACGCGCTTAAAATCTCACCACCAAACTCATGCTCGCACGCGTCGCTGACTCACTTTACTGGCTCGCCCGCTACATTGAGCGCGCGGAAAACACCGCCCGCATCCTCGATGTAAATCTCCAACTCACGCTCGACTCCGATCACGCCGGACGCGACGCAGAGGCGCTCGCCTGGCAGCCGATCATCGCGACGCTGGAAGACCAAAAGCGGTTCCATTCTCTCTACGCGGTTACGAGCGGCGATGCGGTGAGCGAGTTCGTCACTTTCGCCAAAGAAAATCCGAACTCGATCGCGTGCAGCGTCGCGCATGCGCGGGAAAACGCGCGCACGGTCCGGGAGTATATTTCGAGCGAAATGTGGGAGCGCATCAACGGGCTCTACCTGTGGCTAAACTCCGCAGGAGCGCGCCAGCTCTTCGCAGGCAGCGCGATCGATTTTTACCGCCAGGTCGTCGATTATTCGCACCAGTTTCACGGCACCACGGACGCGACGCTGACGCATGGCGAAGGCTGGAATTTTCTCCAGATCGGCAAGCACCTCGAGCGCGCGGATGCGTGCTCACGGATTCTCGATTTGAAATA
>JANLQB010000612.1:0-4171 GCA_031367565.1 Verrucomicrobiota bacterium | reverse complement strand
CCGAGTGAATCAGCAGTCGCGAGGATGTTTTCGATCTTCGCCTTGTTGCCCCACTGGTAGAAAAACGAGTTGCACGAGTTCTTCAGCGCATCTGGCAGGTTGAGGCTTCCGTGTGGTGCCATGTGCTGCGCGGTGACCCAGCACATCATGAATTTGCCACCGTACTGATACCCGCCGCCGCAGTTTAACTGCATCTTCGGATCGAGCCCCGCCCGCAGCCCCGCGAGCGCAGTCACCGTTTTGAAAGTGGAACCCGGCGCGTAGCCTTGGATCGCCCGATTTGTCAGCGGGTCAGTATCGTCATCATTGAGCGCTTCCCAATCCGTCTTCGAGATGCTCGGGATGAATGTATTCGGGTCGTAGCTCGGCACCGAGGCCATCGCGAGGATTTCGCCCGTGTTCGGATCGACGACGACCGCCGCGCCGCGCCCGATGCCGGCATCGCGAAGCGCGCGCTCGGCGATGTATTGGATGCGCGCGTCGATCGTCAGGTAAATGTTGTGCCCTGGCTTCGGCAGGATGCTTTGCTCTTTGTCTTCACCCTCGATCACACCCTTCACGCTGCGCTGGAGAACTTTCATGCCGGGCGTTCCGCGAATCCATTTATCGAGCGCGAGTTCCACCTGCGACTTCCCTTCCACGTCGGGTTGGTAAAACGTGTATTTGTCCACGTCCGGCAGCTTGTCGATGTCGTTCGGCGCTCCGACGTAGCCGAGAAGATGGGCGGCGAGCGCCTTGAAACGATATTCGCGCACGGGCCGGACCGAGAGTTCGACGCCCGGCAGCCCGACATTGTGCTCGGCAAATTTCGCGACGGTTTTGAAATCAACACCTTCGAGATAAGTGAACGGGACTTCCGTGTCGTTGCGGTAATGTTTTTGCAGCCGCTCCGCGTTGTAATCCTTCGCAATCTCCAACTCTTCCAAACGCGGGATGATGCTCGTATTCACGATCTGCACCACGTCCGCCTCGTTCTTCTCCGTGAGCATCTGGCGCACGGGCGCTTTGTATTTCGTGACCGGCACCCACTTGTTCTGATCCTTGAAACCTTTCACCATCGCGGGCAGGTAAAAGTCCACTTCGTAGCTCGCGCGGTTAGCAACCAGCGTGATGCCATTCCGATCGCGAATTTCTCCGCGCACCGACGGAATGCGCACCGTGACTTGCGAGCGGCCCGCGATCTTTTTCGTCCAGAAAGGTCCGCGCGCCACTTGCTCCCACCACAGTTTCCCGACGAGCACGCCGAGCCCGCACAGCATCAGGATCGCGAGGAAAAAGATGCGCCACTCGACCCTCGGACCGCGCCGGATATTTTGGACGACGGAGGCCATCTCAGTGTTTTAGTTCCGCGCGCTGAGGCTGCGGATCGTAGCCGGTGAGCGCGGCGAGGTAATTGAAAATGAAGAAGACGAGCGGCGAAAGAAACGCCGCCGCAAGGCCCGCCCCGGCGATGCGCCACCAGACTTCGTCGTTAAAAACAAAATGCACCGGCTGCCGCCGGATCGTGATCATGAGATACTCCGCGAGCACGAGCACCGACGTGCAAACGCCGGTGAGAAGGCAATGTATTTCCCAACGACCGCGTAAAAACAGGGGACGGAATCCGCTCATGATCGCGCCGAGTGAGGCGAAGAGGACGATGGACCAACCGGCGGAGATTTCAACGGCACCATCCGTGGCATATTGCGTATTCAGCGCATCCCACATGAGCCCGCCGAAAAACGTAAGCGCGAGCATCCCGTAAACTGGCAGCGCGAGCGCACCGTAAAACATGATGATCGGCATAAGGAGCACGCGCGCTTGGATGTACGGCAGCGGCCCGATGAAGTGTTGCACGATCACCGAGACGAACATGCTGAGCAAAAGGACGGCGAAGAAGATCATTTGCTGCCGCTGATGACGACGAACACATCGTCGATGGTGGAAAGATCGACGGCGGGAACAAGCGACGCGTAACCTTGCAGCTCGCGCACTTTGAATTCCCTCACCGCGCCGATCAACACGCCGGACGGAAAGACGCCGCCGACGCCGGACGAGTAAACTTTTTGCCCGCTCGTTAGATTCGCCTCTTTGGAAAGCAGGCCGAGTCCGATCGCGGGCAGGCCGCGATTTGCGAGGCGCTCGCCCCGCACGATCCCCTGCTCGCGGCTGCCTTCGATATTCGCGGAGACGCCGCAGTTTTCATCCGAGATCAAAATCACCACGGACGCGTGATCGGAGACGACGGTGGTTTTGCCCACGAGCCCTTCCTCGGTCAGGACCGGCATGTCGGACTTCACGCCTTCGGCACTGCCGCGATCGATCTTCACGGTCTGATACCAAGTCGAAGGATCGCGCGCGATGATGCGCGCTGGCACGAGTTTGAAGACCGACCGCTCGCGATAGCCGAGCGCGTTGCGCAGCTTGTTATTCTCCGCCTCCATGTCACGCAGCGTCTGATTCGTCGCGCTGAGTTCTTTGCTCTCGACCGTCAGTCGTTTGTTGTCTTCTTCGAGTTGCTTGAGTGATTTCAAGCCCGCCTTCATCTCCGTGTATTTGCGGTCGAGCGACGAGCCCTGCCGGAGAAACGGCGAGATCATTCCCAAAAAGCCGGACTGCAAACGCTGCGTCGTGTGCCCCTGCCCCATCACGATGAAAGTGATGATCACGAGAATCACGAACGCCACGACCGCCACGATGTGCATTTTCTGCTTCATCAGGATGAAAGTCGCAGGTCGAGGGTCGGGGGTCGAAGGAACGGAGGCTGCATCCGGGCAGAATCCTTCGACCCTCGGCCTTCGACCTTCGACCTACTTTGGAGTGTGGACAGGTCTTCCACTGGCGACCTTACGGTGCGGGATATATCGGGATGATCGGCGATCGGCCCTGCGATGTGGAACAGCGTGGCGATACGCTCCTCGTCTCGCGCGGACTGGAGGAAACCGCGCGTCACTACTTCGCCCTCGATCATCCGCTCGCGGAAATCTACGCCGCTTTTCCCGACGACCCCGCCATGCAGGCCGCCCGCGAATTCGCAATCGGCATGCGCATCATCCGCCAGCCGGCTTGGGAATGCATCGCCTCCTTCATCACGAGCGCGCTGAAACAAGTCGCGCATATTTCCGCCATCTCCCACACCCTGCGCCAGCGCTACGGCGAGCCACACGAATGGGCCGGCGGCACACTCTACAGCTACCCGACTCCCGAGCGTATCGCCGCGCTCCAAGAAGCCGATCTCCGCGCTTGCGCCCTCGGTTTTCGCGCCAAAAATCTCCGCAACGCCGCCCGCATGATCGCGGCCGGCGAAGTCGATCTCGAAGCCATTGCCACGATGGATGACGACGCCGCACGCGCGCAGCTCTGCCGCCTTCCCGGCGTCGGAGAAAAGGTCGCGAACTGCGCCCTGCTCTTCGGTTTTGGGAGGCTCCGCGCCTTCCCCGTGGACGTGTGGATCGATCGCATTCTTCGCGAAATCTACTTCCCGAAAAAGCGCAACGTCACTCCGCGGAAACTACGCGATTTCTCCGCGAGCTACTTCGGCCCCTACGCTGGCTACGCGCAGCAATACCTTTTCCACCACGCACGGCTGACCTGGCGAAAGAAGTAGTGCCTAACGCGTGAAGCCCTGCGCTTTCAACCAATACAGACAGTCCGCCGCCCACGGATGAAGGACGCCGCCCGCGCGGCCTCCACCGAGGCCGATGCCATGCGCGCCTTTTTGATAGATGTGCAGGTCGAACGGGATGCCATTGCGGCGAAGTGCGGCGGCGAAATCGAGGGAGTTTTCCACCTTCACCGCATTGTCTTCCCATGTGTGCCAGACGAAGCAGGGCGGCGTTTCCTTGGTGACCTGCTTTTCGTTGGAGAGGAGTTCGATGAGATCGGGCGCGGGAGTTTTGCCGAGCAGGTTTTCGCGTGAACCGCCGTGCGTGTTGTCGCCCATGGTGATGACGGCGTAGCAAAGAATTCCGAGGTCTGGCCGCGAGCTTTCGTGCTCGATGGGATCGGGATCGGCGGGTTTACCGGCGTCGAAGTGCGTGAGGAGCGTCGAGGCAAGGTGGCCACCTGCGCTGGAGCCCATGATGCCGACCCGATGTGGATCAATCTTCCAATCGGTCGCTTTCGTGCGGGCCAGTCGGACGGCCCGCGCGGCGTCGCCGAGCATGATCGGATGATGGTAGCCTTTTGAGCC
>JANLQB010000593.1:0-6945 GCA_031367565.1 Verrucomicrobiota bacterium | reverse complement strand
CGCTACGAGTGCCTGCTGAAGGCGGCGGAGCGTTACCCGACTCTGAATCCGACCGCCTCGGAGGCATTTTTGCATCTCCTGCGCACCGGCGACGCCGTCTTCGAAGCCGAAAGCCGCTACCTCGCGCAACACCATCTCAGTCAGGGTCGTTTCACCGTGCTGATGCTGCTCAATTGCAGCGCCAGCTCCCCCTCGACCCCCGCCGAACTGGCGGAGGAAGCGGGCGTGACGCGGGCGACGATGACCGGGCTGCTCGACACGCTGGAGCGCGATGGAATCGTGAGCCGCACCGCCGACTTACACGATCGCCGGACGGTGCGTGTGTGCCTGACGGAAGCTGGCCGGTTGTTAATCGACCGGATGCTTCCGGACTATTTCGACTGCGTGACTAAAATCATGGAACCGCTCAACGCCGCGCAACGAAAACAACTTGTCAGCCTATTACTGCAAATCCAGCGCGGTCTGGCCGATGTCCAGACGCCGGAGCCGACGGTCGCCGCTCTCTAACTTTTTTTAAGCCTATGTGGAAACGAATGATACTGATGTTAGTCCTCGTCGCGATATTCGTGGCCGGATTGGTCTTTTGGACGATGAACAAGATCGCGAAAGGGAAGGCGATGGGAGCGAAGTTCGCGCCACCGCCCGCCGCGGTGACGACGGTGGTGGTGAAAGGGCAAACGTGGCAGCCGGTGCTAAGCTCCGTGGGCTCGATGAAGGCGGTGAATGGCGTGGTGCTGAGCACCGATCTTGCAGGTATTGTGGATGAGATCGCGTTTGAGTCCGGCGCTTCCGTAAAAAAGGGAGACTTGATCGTAAGACTCGACACCCAACAAGAGGACGCGCAACTTCGCTCCTCTGAAGCGAAGTTAGCCCTGGCCAAGACGGACTTGGCGAGAAAACGCGATCTGCTCACGAAGAAAGCGATCGCGGAAGCGGATTACGACACCGCCGAAAGTCAGCTCCTTCAGATGCAGGCCTCGGTCGAGGAGATGAAGGCGCTGGTCGCTCGCAAGAAGATAGCGGCCCCATTCGATGGCTTGGTAGGCATCCGGCAGATCAATGTCGGCCAGTATTTGCAGCCGGGGGCACCCATCGTTCCCATCGAGTCGCTCGATCCGATTTACGTGGAGTTTTCCGTGCCGCAGCAAAGTTTTGAACTAATCGCCGTGGGTAAGAAACTGCGCCTTTCAGCGAGTGGCCTCACCGGGAAGCAGTTTGAAGGGGAAGTCACCGCGATTGATTCCCGGATCGATGAAAGCACGCGCAACGTGATGGTTCAGGGCACCGTCAAGAATGCCGGGCATACCTTGCGTCCAGGCATGTTTGTGAATGTGGAAGTCCTGCTGCCACCGCAGGACGGCGTGCTTGCGATCCCCTCCTCCGCGATTTCCTACGCACCTTACGGCGATTCAGTCTATATCGTGCGCGACATTCAAAAAGCAGACGGCACTGCGGGAAAGGAAGTCATCCAGAAGTTCGTAAAACTCGGCGCTAAGCGCGGGGATCAGGTTTCCGTTTCATCGGGTTTGAAGGAGGGAGATGAAATCGTTTCATCCGCCGTTTTCAAACTTCGCCCGAACGCGCCCGTGCAGGTCGATAACAGTGTCCAGCCAGGCAATAGCCTGAATCCGAAACCTGCGGATACCTAAGTCATACCCATGAAGTTCACAGACCTCTTCATTCGCAAGCCAGTGCTCGCCACGGTAGTGAGCCTCATCATTCTGCTCGCGGGCCTTCAGTCGATCCGTTCGCTGAATGTCCGGCAGTATCCACGCAGCGATATTGCGGTCGTGAACGTCAAGACGCGCTACGTCGGAGCCAGCGCCGATCTAGTCCGGGGTTTCGTAACGACGCCAGTCGAGCGTGTGATCGCGAGTGCCGACGGCATCGATTATATCGAATCTCAAAGCGCGCCGGGCCTCAGCATCATCACGGTGCATTTGAAGCTGAACTACGACACGAATGCCGCGCTGACGCAGATTCAGGCAAAGGTGGCGCAGGTCCGCAACGACCTTCCGCCCGAGGCCGAGGCGCCCATCATCGAGCTGACGCTGAGCGATACGCAGTTCGCACAGATGTATATTTCGTTTGCCTCCGACGAACTTGAGCCGAACCAAGTTACCGACTACCTCACGCGCGTCGTTCAGCCAAAGCTAACGGCCGTGAGCGGAGTGCAAAAAGCGGACATTCTCGGTGCGCGCACCTTTGCCATGCGCATCTGGCTAAAGCCCGAGCGGATGGCTTCGCTAAACATTTCGCCGACGCAGGTTCGTCAGGCACTCGCCTCGAACAACTACCTTTCCGCGGTGGGAATGACGAAGGGTTCGATGACATCCATTAACCTTGTCGCAAATACCGACCTCAGGACTTCCGATGAGTTCCGCGAGCTCGTCTTGCGCGAGCAGAATGGGGCCATCGTTCGCCTGAAAGATGTCGCGGATGTGGATCTCGGCGCGGAGGATTACGACTCGGATGTCCGCTTTTCCGGCCAGCGCGCCGTGTTCATCGGGATCTGGGTTTTGCCGACTGCCAATTCGCTCGATGTCATCAATGCCGTGCGCGCGGTGTTGCCAGACATCGAGAAGCAGATGCCCGAAGGCCTCAAAGTCGGCGTGCCTTACGATGCGACCAAATACATTCAGGATGCCCTGCACGAAGTGCTGAGCACTTTGATTGAAACACTGGTCATCGTGGTGCTCGTGATCTTCCTATTCCTTGGTTCATTGCGCTCCGTCATCATCCCGGTCGTAGCCATTCCGGTCTCGCTCGTGGGTGCGGCGTTTCTCATGCTGGCTTTTGGATTCACGATCAATCTGCTCACCTTGCTCGCGATCGTGCTTTCCGTGGGTCTCGTCGTGGATGATGCGATCGTCGTGGTGGAAAACGTGGAGCGGCATTTGCACGCGGGCCTGAAGCCTTTCCCGGCTGCCATGAAAGGCGCGCGTGAACTCGTCGGACCGATCATCGCGATGACGATCACCCTCGCTGCCGTCTATGCGCCGATCGGGATTCAAGGCGGGCTGACTGGGACACTATTCCGGGAGTTTGCGTTCACGCTCGCCGGTGCCGTCGTGGTTTCGGGCATCGTGGCTCTCACGCTTTCGCCGATGATGAGTTCCAAACTGCTGCGCGAAGGGGACTCGCACAAAGGCTTCGCAGGCTGGATCAATCGACGGTTCGACCGGTTGCGCCATGCCTACGTGACCACGCTTTCCAATACTCTCCGCTGGCGGCCGGTCACCCTGACTCTGGCGGCGCTAGTGATCCTGATGGGTGTGCCGTTTTTCCTCTTCACACCGAGTGAACTGGCTCCGAAAGAAGATCAAGGTGTGATCCTCGGAATCATCCAGGCATCGCCAAATTCCACGATCGAGCAGACCACGCTTTACACCGAAAAAGTCAACGAGGTGTTTAAGTCGTTTCCTGAGACTAAACACACCTTCCAACTTACCCAGCCATTCACCGGATTTTCCGGCATGGGTCTCAAGCCATGGAGCGAAAGGAAGCGTTCGCCCGAGCAGATGCTACCCGAAGCTTTCGGAAAGCTGGGCTCGGTTCCCGGAATACGCGTCATCGCGACCACGCCGGCACCGCTCCCCGGCGGAGGACAGTTCCCCGTCGAGTTTGTCATCGCTTCCACAGCGGAGCCCGCCGAACTTTTGGAGTTTGCCAACAAACTGGTGGCGAAGGCCCTTGCGAGCGGAATTTTTGTTTTTGCCGATACTGATTTGAAATATGACATGCCGCAGACCGAGGTGGTTTTCGATCGCGACAAGGTGGCATCTCTGGGGCTAAACCTTCAGCAGGTAGGTGCGGATCTCGGCACGATGCTCGGCGGTAATTTTGTGAATCGTTTTAGTATTCAGGGACGAAGCTACAAGGTGATTCCACAAGTGAAACGTGGTAAGCGTTTGAATCCTGATCAGTTAAAGGATTTCTACGTCAGCGGACCTGGGGGAAAACTAGTCCAGCTTTCGACGTTCGCCACGTTGACGGATTCTGCCCAGCCGAGAACGCTCAATCGCTTTCAGCAGCTAAACTCCGCCAAGATTCAGGGAGCGATTCCGCCGCACGTCACTCTCGATCAAGCTTTGAAGCTTCTGGAAGCCGCCGCGAAGGAGATTCTGCCTCGCGGGGTTTCGATCGACTATGCAGGGGAGGCCCGGCAGTTGCGATTGGAGGGGAACAAGCTCACGGGAACTTTGGTGATTTCGTTTATCCTGATTTTCCTGGTTCTCGCCGCGCAATTCGAGAGTTTCCGCGATCCGTTCGTGATCCTGCTGGGTTCGGTTCCTCTCGCGCTTTCGGGTGCGTTGCTCTTCAGCTTCCTCGGCTTTACCACGCTGAATATTTACAGTCAGGTCGGCCTGATCACGCTGGTAGGTTTGGTGGCAAAGAATGGTATTCTCATCGTGGAGTTCGCCAACTCATTGCAGGAAACTGGAATGAGCAAACTGAAGGCGGTGATCGAAGCGGCCGGCACGCGTTTGCGACCGATCCTGATGACTTCCGTGGCGACGGTCGCGGGACACTTTCCACTCGTGCTCGCCAGTGGCCCAGGCGCGGGTGCGCGCAATAGCATCGGCATTGTCCTCGTCTCAGGCATGATCATCGGAACGCTATTCACACTCTTCGTGCTACCCGCGATTTACATGCTGATCGCTCACGATCGAAACAAGTCGAAGACGCACGAAGTCACCCAGAAAGAGATGGACGAAATGGATCTCGAACCAGTCGAAGCCTAGTCGGGTTCAGCCGCGCAGGTTCACTTTACCAGCAGCGTGCGTAATTTCGCCGCGTCCGAAGTCGGGAGCTGGCAGACGAAATCTTCGCAGACGTAAGCGGCGGGTTTTCCATCCATCGGTGCGACGGTTTTCAAAAACTCCAGCCGTGCGCCGAGCCACTGCTGGCCAGCCGCGCCGTCGGCGAGGAGCAGGAGCCGATTGGGAATGTAATGCGTGTGGACTTCGCGGAGCAGGGCTCGCGTCGCGTCGGAATCGCGCGGGCCGGCCATCACGATTTGGCGCGGTTTGCCGAGTGAAGCGTCGAGCGCGCAAAGCATCTGCGGCATCGCGGCGGGGAAACGTCCGAGTTGTTCGGAGACGGCGGCGATTGTTTTCTTGGCGCGCTCGGTGAGCGCTGCGTCGCCGGTGATTTGCGCGAGGCGGAGCAGATTCAGCGCGCTCACGGAATTCGGCGAAGGCTCGGCTCCGTCGTAATCTTCCTTCATCCGCAGCAGCAGATGTTTCGCATCGGCGGCGGTGCTGAAATAGCCACCGTGTTCGGCATCGAGAAAAAGCGCGTCCTGTTTTTGCTGAAGCTCCACGGCCCACTTGAGCCACGCGATGTCGAAGTCGGCTTCGTAAAGATCGAGCAGCCCGGCAATCAGCGCCGCGTAGTCGTCCGCAAATCCGGCGACGGTGCTCGCGCCTTCGCGATAGCTGCGAATCAGCGCCCCATCTTTCCAAAGATACTCGCGGATAAATTTTGCGGAAGCCTGCGCGGCTTCAAGATATGCACGGTCGTCGAGGATTTGCGCGGCGCGGGCGAACGCGGAGATCATCATGCCGTTCCAGGCAGTGATGATTTTGTCGTCGAGATGTGGACGCGGACGCTTCGTGCGCAGGTCGAAAAGTTTCTTCCGCGAGTCGGCGAGCGACTTGGCGACTTCCTCTTCGCTCTTCATAAAAAGCTTCGCGGCATCCTTGATCGAAAGACGCTCGATCAGCGTGTTCTGCCCTTTGAATTCCCCGTGCGGATCGGAGCCGTCCGGCGAGTTGCCATCCGCCTCGACTCCATAGACACGGTTGAAAATCCGCGCCGCTTCCTCACCGAGGACGCGGTCGATTTCTTCCTTCGTCCAAACATAGAAAGCGCCCTCGCGATGCTCCGGCTTCCCGTGCTCGACGATCGAGTCCGCGTCTTCGGCGGAAAAGAATCCGCCCTTTTTCGAGGTCATATCCCGGCGCACATAGTCGAGGATGTCGCGTACCGTCGCCGCGTATTGCGCATCGTGTGTGATCTGAAACGCATCAAGGTACGACGAAGCAAGCTGCGCCTGATCGTAGAGCATTTTCTCGAAGTGCGGGATGTGCCAAAACTTGTCCACCGAGTAACGATGGAAGCCGCCACCGAGGTGATCGTTCATTCCACCCGCCGCCATTTTTTGCAGCGTGATGGACGCCATGCCGGCCGCCGCTTTGCCATCGCGCGAGTCCGCGCCTTCGCGGGCGGCTGTGCGAAAAAGAAAATTGAGCGCGACGGGGCGGGGGAATTTCGGCGCGCTGCCGAAGCCGCCGAGTTCGTCGTCGAAAGTGCTCGTGAAATAGTTGAGCGCCGTGGCGAGGACTTCCTTGCCCACGACCTTCCCGCCGGCCTCCGAAGCCGATGCTTTTCGAAGCTGCTCCGTGACTTCGTTGCCGTGCGCGATGATCCCTTCGCGATCTTTTTTCCAGGCCTCCGAGATGCGCAGCAGCAGCGTCGGAAAGCCGGGCCGACCGTAGCGATCCTCCGGCGGATAATAGGTGCCGCCGAGAAATGGCTTCAGGTCCGGCGTGAGGAAAACGCTCATCGGCCACCCGCCGCCGCCGGTCGTTGCCTGCACGTAAGTCATATAGACTTTGTCCACGTCGGGGCGCTCTTCGCGGTCGATTTTGATGTTGATGAAATGCTCGTTCATCAGCTTCGCGATGGCTTCGTTCTCGAACGACTCGTGCGCCATGACATGGCACCAGTGGCAGGTCGAGTAGCCGATCGAGAGGAAGATCGGCTTGCCCTCTTTGCGCGCTTTTTCAAACGCCGCTTCGCCCCACGGCAGCCAGTCCACCGGATTGTGCGCGTGCTGGAGAAGGTAGGGCGATTTTTCGTTGGCGAGGGCGTTGGTGTGCATGACGGGAGTGGGTTCGGTGGCCTGAGATTGAGCGGTCGCGGCGATGAGCAGGGTCG
>JANLQB010000591.1:0-1760 GCA_031367565.1 Verrucomicrobiota bacterium | reverse complement strand
ACCGTCCCCGCCACCGGCAAACTCCGCGCCACGCCCGAATTCGTCGCGGCGCTCGTGAAGGAAGTCCGCGAGAGCGGCGACGCCAAACACGGCGGCGAAGTCTTCCGCCGCGCCGAACTCGCCTGCACCGCCTGCCACAGCATCGCCGACCAGGGCGGCAAGATCGGCCCCCCGCTCGATACCCTCGGCTCCGGCCAGCCCGTCGATTTCATCATCGGCGCCACCCTTGAGCCCCAGCGCGAGATCAAGGAAAGCTACGAAGCCACGCAAATCACCGCCAAAGACGGCCGCACCGCCCTCGGCTACCTCGTCGCCCGCGACCCGCAGCAAACGACGTTGCGAGACCCCGCCACCGGCACCGAAACCAAATTTGCCAACGCCGACATCAAAGAGCAGAAACAACTAGGCAGCTTCATGCCCGCCGGGTTGACGGACAGTCTGAAGCGTGAAGACTTGCGCGACCTTTTCCGCTACCTCAGCGAACTCGGCAAACCGCAACCCTGAACCCCTGAGAAGAAGGAACCACCCATCGACACTTACCCGCACGAATGTTCCGTTTCATTCCTTTCCTAGCCTTCCTCACGGTCGCGCAAGCTGCCCCGGATTTCTCAGCGGTCTATCGCCTCCTCGACGAACGCTGCATCGAGTGCCATACCGCCGACGATCCCGAGGCCAGCCTCGTCCTCGAAACCTTCGATGGCTTGATGAAAGGCGGCGAGACGAGCGCGGCGATCGTGGTGGGGAAGAGCGCGGAGAGCCTGCTCGTGAAATATCTGCGCGGCGAGGTGGAGAAGGATGGGAAGAAAAAATTCATGCCGCCGGGCAAGCGCGAAAAACTTTCTGCTGACGACATCGCGCTCATCGCGGCGTGGATCGACGCCGGGGCGAAGCCGCCTGCCGCCGGGATCGCGTTGAAACGCGAACTGCACGTCCCGAAGATCGCGCCGAAAGTCGCGCCGCGTCAGTCCGTGAACGCGCTCGCTTTTTCTCCGCAACAGAAGCTCGTCGCCGTGGGCCGCTACGGCACGGTCGAGCTGCTTTCCGCCGACACGCGCCAGGTCATCCGCAAGCTCGAAGGCCACAAGGGCAACGTGAACGCCCTCGCCTTTTCGCCGGACGGCGCGCAGCTCTTCGCGGCGAGCGGGGAGAATTCGCTCTTCGGCGAAGTGCGCGTGTGGAATGTGGCCGACGGCGCACTCGTGCGGACGATCGAGGGCCATCGCGACACGCTCTACGCGCTCGCCCTTTCGCCCGATGGACAAACGCTGGCGACTGGCAGCTACGATCAGCAAATCAAACTCTGGGACACCGCCGACGGCACCGAGCGCAAGACCCTGCGCGGCCACAACGGCGCCGTCTTCGCGCTCGCCTTTCGCCCCGATGGAAAGCTGCTCGCCAGCGCGAGCGCCGATCGCACGATCAAGCTCTGGGACGTGGCCAGCGGCCAGCGCCGCGATACGCTTTCGCAACCGACGAAAGAGCAGAACGCGCTCGCGTGGAGCCCGGACGGCAAGCGCCTCGTCGCCGGTGGCGCGGACAATCGCCTGCGCGTGTATGAAGTGAGCGCCGAGGCGAAGGAGACGACCAACCCGCTCGCCGTCGCGCGCTTCGCCCACGACGGCGCGATCACGCGCCTCGCCTGGAACGGCAGCACAATCCTCAGCGCCGCGCAGGACGGCAGCGTGAAGCTGTGGGACACCGCCGAGATCAAAGAGCGCGCCGTGATCGAGCAAAGCGACTGGCCCAACGCGCTCGCCTTC
>JANLQB010000534.1:0-2549 GCA_031367565.1 Verrucomicrobiota bacterium | reverse complement strand
ATCGACTGCGAAGCCCTGCACGCCGCGCTCCAGCAAACCGGCATCGCGTATCTGGGCATGATCGGCAGCCAGCGAAAAGTGCGGCGCGTTTTCGAGGAACTCCGCACGCGCGGCGTCACCGAAGATGCGCTCGCAAAAGTTCACGCGCCCATCGGACTCGACATCGGCGCGGATGCCCCGGTCGAAATCGCCGTCAGCGTTTTCGCCGAAGTCATGCAAGTCCTCCGAGCCCGGTCCGGCGGGCCCTTGCGCGGCTGACCCATCTACTGAGCAGGCCGCGGCATCGCTTCCACCGCGGCGGTATCTTTTCCCAGGAAACGCCCGCCGATCAGCCAGAAAACCCCTGCCACCAGCATCATCGCGGACACCAAGAGAAACGCCGTGTTCATGCTCGAACGGCCCGCGATCCAGCCGATGAGCGGCGGCGAGATCGCGTCGCCGAGCGCGTGGATCAGCAGGATATTGATCGCAAACGCCGTCGCGCGGATCGCGGGCGGAGACACATTGGCCAGCGCCGCGTTGCTCGGCCCCGTGTTGAAAAAGAGGAAGAAGATCGCGAAAAAAACCAGCACCCACGCGCCGGGAAACGGGACGTGGAGCATCAGGATCGTGAACGGAAACGCGAGGATGATGCCGATGCCCGAGACGAGGAAGTAGGCGCTCGGAAACTTGCCGCGAAGCCGGTCGCCAGCCCATCCGCCGCTCAGCGTCGCCAGCAAGCCTGCCACGCAAGTGATGACGCCGAAGGTCAGATTGATCGTCCCCAAATCCGGCGTGCCGCCGAAGTCAGCCGCGCGATCCTTGAACAAATAACGCGGCAACCAGAACGACATGCCGCCGCTCGCAAACGTCATCGCCGTCATGGCCGCGCAATTGAAAACGTAGGATGGGATGCGAAAGAGCGAACGTACGTCGGCCAGCTTCAGCCCCGGCTTTTTCGCGCCCGCTCGGGCCACGCCGCGCGGATCGCGCATCGGGAGGCAAAGCGCCGCCAGGATAAGCCCTGGAATCGTCACCAAATAAAACGGCCAGCGCCACCCGAGCTGCTTTCCCACAAAACCGCCAAACGCGTACCCGATCGCGCTGCCGACCGGGATCGCGAGATAGAAAAACGAAAGCATCCGCCCGCGCTTTTCCACCGCGAACATATCCGCAATAATCGTCGGAGCCGCCGGCCCGTAAGCCGCCTCGCCCACGCCAACAAAAACCCGCGTGAGCACCAGCATCGTGAACGTCCCCGCTAAGCCTGACCACCCGCTCGCCAAACTCCAAACGCCCACGCCCGCCGCAATCAGCGCCCAGCGGGAAAACCGATCCGCCAGCGCGCCAAAGAGCGGCGCGAGCAGCATGTAGCTCACGAGAAAAGCTGTCGCCAGCGACCCCGTCTTCGCCATCGTATTTGCGTCCCCAGCCGCGAAGAAATGATCCGCGATCAGCGGCTCCACCGCCGCGAGGATGTAGCGGTCGATGTAGTTGAAAAGATTGATCGCCAGCAGCAGCGCGAGCGCGCGCCCCGCGCCGGGAAATTTTGCGGGTGAGGTGGTGCGGGCTTCGTCCATGCGCGCCGTTCATAGAGAGAAAAATCCGAAATCCGAAACAAATGCAAAATCACGGCAAGGCGTGGAAGGCCCGCGACGGGCAGAAATCCCACGCGCGCGAATCGGAAAATGATGCTACCATCCGGCCCTCTTTCCGCAGACTGATCACCAAACATGGACTCCTCCACTGGCCAAAGACTTGCCAAAGCACGCCTCGCGAAGGGACTCTCAGTCGATGAGGTCGCTCATGCGACGAAGCTGCGTCCCGACAAGGTGCTGGCGCTGGAGCACGATGATTACAGCCGTTTTCCGAACAACGCCTACGTGAAAGGTTTCCTGCAAATCTACGGACGCTTTCTCGGCGTGGATGTCCGCGCCGCTTTGAGCGAGATCGAAAGTCCGAGCCCGGTGAACATCGCGGATTATCAATACCTCAACAGCGTCCCCGACAAAAAGCCCGAGCGGCTCGCGCTACGGCGCAGATCCGGCAAGCCCTCGCTAACTCCGCTGATCGTCTTCATCGTCTTGTGCGCAGTCGTCGGTGGTGGAGGCTACATTTACCTGAACGCGCGACGCCTCGGTGATCTGGAGCGGCTTTCCTCAGCCGACGCGCCGCTGGATTTGCCCGCTGCGACTCCCGCGCCCGCGCTCGTGAAAAAGGCCGCGCCTGTAAAATCGCCAGCACCTTTGCCCGAAGCGGCGGCCGTCGCGACGGAGAATGCTGCCGAAACACCCGCGCATGAAGCCGCCCAGCCCACTCCGCCGGCCGCAACGAAAGAGGTGGCGGCAGCCGATCACGAATTCATCGCGCAGACTCCAGAGACGACGACCAAGGAACCAGCCGCAGTGAATGAAGTCGTGATCGAACCTGTGCGAAAAACGTGGGTCACCGTCCGCACCGGCGACGCGAGTTCCACCCCGATCTTCGAAGATTTTCTCTACACCAACGCGCCATCGCTCAAGCTGCGCGGCCCGCGTTTTTTCATCATGGTGCGCGACGAAGGCGCCGTG
>JANLQB010000530.1:0-4445 GCA_031367565.1 Verrucomicrobiota bacterium | reverse complement strand
CCAGAAAACCACGTATCCGGGCATCGACGGCACCGCGCGTTATCCGTCCGATCACTTTCCGATTCGCGCGGTCGTCTCGCCCGCAAACTGATCCTACGTTTTCGGGAGGAAAAACCCGCGCTGCTTTTCGGAAATAGGATGCCCCAGTTTTCCGAGCACCATCAGCATGTCCTCCCACACCTTGCGTTTTTCGGTGAGCGATTGGTTTCGCAACAGATACGCTGGGTGATACGTGGCCATCAGCGGGATGCCGGCAAACTCGTGCCAGCGTCCGCGCAACTTGCCCATCGGTGAAGCATCGCCGGTCAGCCCGATCATCGCGGTCGCGCCGAGTGCGACGATCGCGCGCGGGCGGATGATTTCGATTTGCTTCCGCAAATACGGCAGACACGTCTGCATTTCTTCGGGTCGGGGCTTCCGATTTCCAGACTCGCCCGCCGGCATATCCGGTCGGCATTTCAGGACGTTTGCGATGTAGATGTCTTCGCGCTGAAAATTCATCGCGATGATGATCTTCGTGAGCAACTCGCCCGCCTTGCCGACAAACGGCTCGCCTTTAATATCCTCGTCTTCGCCGGGCGCTTCGCCGACGAACACCAGTTCCGCGTCTGGATTTCCGACACCGAAGACCACCTGCGTCCGCGACTTCACCAAGTGCGGGCATTTCGTGCAGGCAAGGATCGGGCCGCGAATTTCCGCCAACCGTTCGGCATTACTGCGTCCATCAGCACTGCCGGAAATCTGCGGGGTAACAGCCACGGGTTTTGGCGGTTCAACCGGCGGCTTTTGCGCGGTGGACGAAGCTGTTTCGACAACGGCTGACCGAGTGCTCATGAGTTGATCGAGCGACGCTGCGGACGCGCGTAACTCCACGCCGTTTTCTTTCAGTCCGCGCAGAGCGTCATGGACAAACTCGACCGCTTTTTCAAAGTCGCTCACGGCGATTCCCCCGGATCAAGATTCCATCGCGTGGCGGATCGAATCGAACCAACTCTGGTGCAACTCGGTTACCGGCCACCTCAGCTCGTTCGAACCGATCGTGATCTTCAAATCACTACCACCGACCGTTCCCAGCCGGCTCGCAGCAATGCCACGACTTTCGAGCAAGGAGAGCGCCGCCTTCGCGTTCGCTTCGGTTGCGGTGATCACGATGCGGCTCTGCGCTTCATTGAAAAGCGCGACGTCGGCGCGCCCAGCGGGAAGCGTGACGCTGGCGCCGATGGGTTCTTCGCGATTGCTCAGGCAACTTTCCGCGAGCGCGACCGCGACGCCGCCTTCGCTGCAATCGTGCGCGCTTTGGACGAGACCGGCTTTGATCAGAGATCGCATCGCCTCGTGGATCGCGAGCTCTTTGGCGAAGTCGATGGTGGGAACACTGCCCGCTTTTTTGCCGTGGAGCACTTTTACAAAATGCGAACCGCCGAGGCCGGAGTCGGCATTTGGATCGACGAGATCGCCGAGGAGGATGATGACGTCGCCCGCGTTTTTGAAATGCGAGGTCGTGATGTGTTTTTCGTCTTCGATGAGGCCGACCATGCCGACCGTCGGCGTCGGGTCGATCGCGCCGGCGGGGCTTTGGTTATAGAGCGAGACGTTGCCGCCGGTGACGGGGGTGTTGAAGGCGCGGCAGCCTTCGGCGAGACCTTCGACGCACTCGACGAGCTGCCAGAAATTTTCGGGGTGGTGCGGATTTCCGAAGTTCAAATTATCCGTGACGGCGATCGGAGTCGCGCCGCTGCACGCGAGGTTGCGGGCGGCTTCGGCGATGGCGATGCGGGCACCGTTGCGCGGGTCGAGGTGGCAGTAGATCGCGTTGCAGTCGCTCGTGGCGGCGACGATTTTATTCGCCTCGCGGATGAGGAAAACGGCGGCGTCCGAGCCGGGCAAAACGACGGAGCCGAGGCGGACCATGTGATCGTATTGGCGATAGACCCAGTTTTTCGACGCGATGGTCGGGTCTGCAAGCAGCGCAAGGAGGGCGGCGCGGTTGTCCAAGCCAGGCAGTGCGGAGAGGTCGAGCGGAGTCGGTGCGGGGCGCGGTTTGGTTTCGCGCGAATAGAGCGGGGCGTCGTCCGCGAGTTTGTTCGCGGGGATTTCGGCGACGACTTCACCATCCATCAGCACGCGCATCATGCCGTCATCTTTGACCACGCCGACTTCGGCGTACGGCAAATCCCACTTCTGGAAAATATCCACGATGGTCTGCTCCTTGCCCTTGTGGGCGATGATGAGCATTCGCTCCTGCGATTCGCTGAGCAGGATTTCATACGGCGTCATGCCGGTCTCGCGCTTGGGCACTTTCGCGAGGTCGATCTCGACGCCTGTTCCGCCGCGGCTCGCCGTCTCGCAAGTCGAGCACGTCAGCCCCGCTGCGCCCATGTCCTGAATGCCCGCGACCGCGTCAGTCGTCAGCAATTCGAGACAGGCCTCGAGCAGGAGCTTCTCGCGAAACGGATCGCCGACTTGCACGGCGGGCCGGTCTTCCTTCGATTCTTCCGTGAGATCGCGCGAGGCGAAAGCCGCGCCCGCGAGTCCATCGCGGCCCGTTTCCGCGCCGACGTAAAACACCGGATTGCCCACGCCCTTCGCCGCCCCGCGCGCGATCTGCTCGTGCTTCAGCACGCCGAGACAGAAGACGTTCACGAGCGGATTCCCACTGTAGCTTTCGTCGAAATACACCTCGCCGCCGATCGTCGGAATTCCGATGCAATTTCCGTAATGCGCGATGCCTGAGACGACGCCCGCGAAGAGTCTGCGGTTGGTTTTCACCGTCGCGCCATCGCCCGTGATTGGCCCGAAGCGCAGCGAGTTCAGAGAGAACACGGGCCGCGCACCCATCGTGAAAATATCCCGGATGATCCCGCCGACGCCTGTGGCCGCTCCCTGGAACGGCTCCACCGCGCTCGGATGATTGTGGCTCTCCATTTTGAACGCGACCGCCCAGCCATCGCCGATGTCGATCACGCCCGCGTTTTCCTCGCCCGCTTTCACCAGCACCGTCGGCCCTGTCGTGGGAAATTTTTTGAGCTGAAGCTTCGTATTTTTATACGAGCAGTGCTCGCTCCACATCACGGAGAAGATGCCGAGTTCCGTGAAGTTCGGCGCGCGTCCGAGGATCGACTCGATACGCTGATATTCGTCCGGCGTGAGGCCGTGTTTGGCGATGAGTTCGGGTGTGATCGCAGGGTCAGGCATGGTGTGGAAAAAGGTCGCCGAGCATCGCGAATTCGACGCGACCGACAAGGAAATCGTGCGCGAGTTGCGCTACGCCGCCGGCACCAGAGGCAAACTGGTCGTCGCCGAGTCGTCCAAAATCGTCGCGCCGAGTTGAGCACCAGCGCCCGTCATGTCCAGGACGAGCACCAGCGGAGCGGCGTTCGGACGCGGGAGGCGGATCTTCGCGCGGCCATTCAGTCGAAATTGCCCGCCGACCGCGTATTCCCTCCCCGCGTAAAGCAGTCGCCCCGTCACTTTCCCAAACGCATTGAGCGCGACCCGCAGATACCGGCGTCCGTCCGGGCTTTCGACCCCACCGCGGTAGATCCCGCGACGCGCGACAAACGGGTTTTGCACAAAAGTCGCCGTCGCCTCCAAGCCCTCGCGCATCGCCACCTTCACCCTCGCCTCCGAGCCAATCCACGAGCCCGACCATCCCGAGAAAAGCCATCCTGCCGCTGGTGTCGCGGTGATGGTGTAAGGCGAACCGACGCGCCGCTGAGTCGTGCCGGAAAACTCGCCCACGCTCCCCTGCCCCGCGACGCGGATCGTGAGCGGGCGGACGACGAGGTATTGCAAAGCTCGCGCCGTCTCCGCGAGCACGCCGCCGCTGGCATCCAGCCCGCGGACGCGCACGGTGTTCGCACCCGGCATGAGATTTCGCAACGAAGTGCTCCAACGCTGGGTCCCCGCAACCGTCGTCCAAGCGGAAGATCCGCCCGCATTTTCCACGGAAATCTGCACCGCCGCCGAGTCCACCGAAATCCCCGCAACCACGACCGCACCCTCCATCACCAGCGCTCCCTCGGCCGGCGAAGCAATCTCGACCCGTGCCGTCTGCGGCATCGGCGGAGCCGTGATCACCACCCAATAAAAACGATACGGTGCATTCGGATCTTCGTAAAAGCCGACGCCATACGAAGTCTGTTCCGCAAAAAAAGCCTCCTCGCCGAGGAGATGCGTTTTGTGATCCGGCGACCCCATCCAATCGCTCCAAGTCGTGCCCGCCGTCACCCCACCCGCCGCGATGGATTCCAAATTATTTCCGTCGCTCGGATACCCGCCCGGCAACACGTAGCCCGCTTTGCGGACCAGATAATTCACGCCATGCCCGTCCGGATTCGTGTGCGAAAAATAGTGTCGCTCCGCCAAATCCATCGCCCGCTCGCGAGCCACCTGCGCGAGGATCGGATCGAACTGCAAAAATTCCCGCTGCTGCCCGGAAGCGC
>JANLQB010000527.1:0-1668 GCA_031367565.1 Verrucomicrobiota bacterium | reverse complement strand
AATACGTTCGCCGAGCACCTCGCCGCGTGCAGCAGCGCGCTCGTCTTGCAGAGTCAGCAAAAGGATTCGCCGGCCATTACGCAGGCGCGGACTTACATCCGCGATCATTCTGACGATTCGATGTCGCTCGCCGCCGTCGCGCAGGTGGTGAACATGAGCGCGACCTACTTTAGCGAAAAGTTCAAGGAGATGACTGGGATCAATTTCATCGAATACGTGGCGCGCACGCGGGTCGAGAAGGCGCGCAATCTCCTGCTCAATCCAAACCGGCGCGTGAGTGAAGTTGCGTTTGAAGTGGGCTTCCAGTCGCTCTCGCAGTTCAACCGCGCGTTCAAGAAAGTCGCCGGTGTATCGCCGCGGGAATATCGCGCGAAGCTCCCGTCGGTGGACGCTTGAGCGGCAGGCTCTGCGACATTTGCGGGGAGCGGGGCGCGCAAACGCGATCCTAAGAAACGCGCAGTATTTCCGGGCGGATGCGTAGCCCGCTTGGTGAAGCTCCGGGAGATTGCAACATCAACGGCAGTCATCTGCTCAGGACCAACGAAGCAAAAACCACCAACAAAATTACTGCATGAAACTGATCACCAAACTCCCTCTCGCGCTCGCCCTTGCGGCGGGCTTGTTCACCACCTCGGCGATTGCCGGCCCCGGCGGGCACAGCCCCAACGACTTCCCGCGTAAGATCACCACCAAGGAAGGGGCGATGGAATGCTGCAAACCAGACGTGAAAGTCGCCATGGCCTGCAAGGACTGCAAAACGCTCGACGTGAAAAAGGGCGACGACAAGAAGGGCATCATGGGCTGGTTCGCGCCGGACTCGAAACACGATTGCTCCGGCTGCGGCGGTAAGGTCACCGTCACGACCACCGGCGGCGGCAAAGGCCCGGCGCTCTCGCAATACAAGCACACCTGCTCGAAGTGCGGCCCGGAATCCGCCTACGTCTGCACGGACCACAAAAAGGCCTAACCACCGCCGCGGCTTCGATGCTCTCCATCGCGTCGTCCGGCCACATGGGGCTGGACGGCACGGGGTCGCCCGTTCCCACACAATGAATGACCTGACGGTCGAACTGAACACGGCGAGTGGCCGGTTTTTCACCGCGATCGCGACCAGTATCGACGTGCGGACGGGAGACGGAAGCGTTCACATCGGCCCTAATGAGGAGAGCTACCTGAACATGGTTCACGCGACGGAGATCACGCTTCAGACCGCGGATGGCCCTTGCGTTTTCTTGCTGGAGAATGCGGCTGCGGGGCTGACGGGGCGCACCTTCTCCGTGCTCGCGGAAAGCATCCGCCGCGTCGAAACGGAGTCTCTCGCCGAGCCGCTTTCCTGAGTCCTCCAATGGACGCTCATCCTGCGCCAATGTGCGGAATCTCGAAACGCCACCCAATCATCGCATGAACAATCCCGACCCCCACTTCACCCGCCGCCACTTTCTGCGCAACGCTGCCGCCGCGAGCGTGCTGGCGGGTTTTGAAAGCCTCGCCCCGGCCTACGCGCGCCCCGGAAAAAAAGCGCGCGAGTCGGGCGGGCCGATCGACCTCACCATCGGCCACCAAACTATCGACATCGGCGGGCGGCGCGTGAAGGCCGTCGCGATCAATGGCACCGTGCCGGGGCCGCTGGTGCGTCTGCGCGAGGGGCAGGATGCGGTGATCCGCGTG
>JANLQB010000521.1:0-8340 GCA_031367565.1 Verrucomicrobiota bacterium | reverse complement strand
CTTCAGACCGTCTTCAAAGAGGTCTTCCCGATCACTTCCTACGACGACAAAGTCACTCTCGACTTTGCGAGCTATGAAATCGGCGATCCGAAGCTGAGCCAGCGCGAGGCGATGCGCGAGAGCCAGACTTTCTCGGCTCCTTTGCACGTTACTTTTCTCCTGAAAGAGGAGAAGGGCACGAAGGAGGAGAAGGTTTACATGGGCGAAATTCCGCTCATGACTCCGCAGGGCACGTTCGTGATCAATGGCGCGGAACGCGTCGTGGTCTCGCAGTTGCACCGTTCGCCCGGCATCTGTTTTGAGTCTTCGATCCATCTGAACGGCAAGGTGCTCTTCAGCTTCCGCATCATCCCTGATCGCGGTTCGTGGCTCGAAGTGCAGTTCGACACCAACGACCTGCTTTACATCTATCTCGACCGCCGGAAGCGTCGTCGGAAGTTCCTCGCCACCACGTTCCTGCGTGCGCTCGGCTACGGGACGGATGAGGAAATCATCAAACTTTTCTACACGGTCGAGAAGCTGAAGCTCAGCGAGAGCATCGAGGAAGAAGAGATCGCCACGAAGGTGCTCGTCTCCGAAGTGCGCGACGGCGAAATCACCGTGGCGCGTGCCTTTGAGCCGCTGACCAAGGCGACCATTCGCGCGATCCTCGCCCTCGGCGTGAAGGACGTGCAGGTCGTTGATACGAAAGACGACGACACGATCATCAAGGCGCTCAAAAAAGATCCGGCGAAGGACGAGGAAGAAGCGCTCAAGGACATTTACCGCCGCTTGCGGCCTGGCGATCCACCGACCGTGCCGAACGCGCGCGGGCTACTGAAGCGTCTCTTTTTCGACCCGAAAAAGTACGATCTCGGCCGCGTTGGACGCTACAAGATCAATCAGAAGCTCAACACCAACGTTCCCATTACGGAGCGCGTGATGACCAAGGAAGACTTCATCGCCGCGATGAAGTATCTCACCGGTCTGCGTCGTGGCGAAGGCACGCTGGATGACATTGATCATCTCGGTTCGCGCCGCGTCCGCACCGTTGGCGAATTGCTCGCCAATCAGTGCCGCGTGGGTCTGGCCCGCACGGAGCGTCTCGTAAAAGAGCGCATGACGTTGTTCGACGTGAACATCGAAGGCATGACGCCGCAGAAGCTGATCAATCCGAAAGCGCTGAGCGCGGTTATCCGCGACTTCTTCGGGCGGAGCCAGCTCTCGCAGTTCATGGATCAAACGAACCCGCTCGCCGAGTTGACCCACAAGCGCCGTCTTTCGGCCCTTGGGCCAGGCGGCCTCTCGCGGGATCGCGCCGGCTTTGAAGTCCGCGACGTGCATCCTTCCCATTACGGTCGTATCTGTCCCATCGAAACTCCCGAAGGTCCGAACATCGGTCTGATTTCGTCGATGAGCACCTATGCTCGCATTAACGACTTCGGCTTCATTGAAACGCCGTATCGCAAGGTCGAAAACGGCCGAGTGACCGACAAGATCGACTACCTTACCGGTGATCGGGAAGAGAACTTCCTCGTCGCGCAGGCGAACTCGCCGATCGACGACAAGGGCAACTACACGACTGAGAAAGTCAGCGTGCGTTACCGCGGCGACTTCCTCGAAGTGGAACCGAACAAGGTTCACTACATGGACATCTCGCCGAAGCAGCTCGTCTCCGTGGCGGCCGGTCTAATTCCGTTCCTTGAGCACGATGATGCGAACCGCGCACTCATGGGCTCGAACATGCAGCGCCAGGGCGTGCCGCTCCTCGTGAGCGAATCGCCGCTCGTCGGCACCGGCATGGAAGCCAAAGTCGCTCGCGACTCCAAGGCAGTCCTTATCGCCGACGCCGATGGCAAAGTTGCCAGTGTTACAGCGGACCTGATCATCATCACAAAAGATGGCGATCTGCCTGAAGGTAAAAAGAAGCTCAAGCATGACCCGGATGAAGGTATCTACTTCTACGACCTGCGGAAATTCATGCGCTCGAATGCGGGCACTTGCGTGAACCAGAAGCCGATCGTGACCAAAGGCCAGAAAGTAAAGAAGGGCCAAGTCATCGCTGACGGACCTAACTGTGAGCAAGGTGAGTTAGCGCTCGGTCGCAACGTGCTCGTCGCGTTCATGCCTTGGAATGGTTACAACTTCGAGGACGCCATCACGATTTCCGAAAAGGTCGTAAAGGAAGACATTTATACCTCGATCCACATCGACGAATTCGAGATCGGCGCGCGCGATACGAAGCTCGGGCCAGAGGAAATCACTCGTGATATTCCGAACGTCTCCGAGGAAGCGCTCCGCAATCTCGGCCCGGATGGCGTCATCCGCGTCGGTGCGGAAGTGAAGCCTGGCGACATCCTCGTTGGTAAGATCACGCCGAAGTCTGAGACTGAACTCGCCCCTGAAGAGCGCCTCCTGCGCGCGATCTTTGGCGAGAAGGCTGCGGACGTGAAAGATACCTCGCTGACCGTGCCATCGGGCACATATGGCATCGTCATGGATGTGAAGGTTTCCGCGCGGAAAGAAATCACGCGTGTGAAGCTCTCGCCGTCCGAGTCGAAGCGTCAGCAGAAGGTCATCGAAGAGGAGCACACGAAGAAGAAAGATGAACTCCACGAGCAGCTCACAGAGGCACTTTCCAACATCCTCCTCGGCGAAAAAATTCCGCTCGACGTCGTCAACGCGCAGACCGGCGAAATCATCATTCCGGCCAATCGCAAGATCACCAAAACCCTGCTGCGCAAGCTAGCGGGCGTTTATGATCACGTCGATATCGACCCATCGCCGATCCGTAATAAGATCCGTGAAATCATCGGCCAGTTTGAGCACAAGTTTGCCGAACTCGAACTCGAGCACGAACGCTCGATGGAAAAGGTCGATAGTGGCGACGATATTGATCCCGGCATCATCAAGCAGGTGAAGGTCTTTGTGGCCTCGAAGCGCAAGCTGTCGGTCGGTGACAAGATGGCCGGTCGTCACGGAAACAAGGGCGTTGTTGCCCGCATCGTTCCCGAGGAAGACATGCCATATCTCGCCGACGGAACGCCTGTCGAAATCTGCCTCAACCCACTCGGCGTGCCTTCGCGTATGAACGTCGGTCAGGTTCTCGAAACCCACCTCGGCATCGCTGCCAAGGCGCTTGGTTTCAAGGTTGCGACGCCAGTCTTCGACGGCATCCATGAAAACCAGATCTGGGATTACATCAAGCAGGCCCAAAAGATCGAAGGCTTTACCTGGATCCACGATAACGGCAAGGCCACGGTCTATGACGGTCGCACGGGCGACACCTTCGACCAGCCAATCGTCGTCGGTTACATCTACATGCTGAAGCTCGGCCACTTGGTCGCGGACAAGATCCACGCCCGCGCGGTCGGGCCTTACTCGCTCGTCACCCAGCAACCGCTCGGCGGCAAGGCGCAGTACGGCGGCCAGCGCTTCGGAGAGATGGAAGTGTGGGCGCTCGAAGCCTACGGCGCGGCTTACACGTTGCAGGAACTCCTGACCGTGAAATCCGACGACGTGGCCGGACGCACACGCATCTACGAGTCGATCGTCAAAGGCGATAACTCGCTGGAAGCCGGCACGCCGGAATCCTTCAACGTGCTCATCAAGGAAATGCAGTCGCTCGGTCTCGATGTGAAGGTCGGAGGCAAGGCCCCGACGCTGCCACAAGCCGGCCTGCTCTAACTCAATCCGCAACCTTACTTACCAGCTAACTAGATTATGAGCGAACCTACATTTCGTGAACTCATCGGCGAAGAACGGGCAGTCGGATTTGACCAAGTCGGAATCACCGTCGCGTCTCCCGAATCCATCCGCTCGTGGAGTCACGGCGAAGTCAAGAATCCCGAGACGATTAACTATCGTACCTTCAAGCCAGAAAAAGGCGGCCTTTTCTGCGAGCGTATCTTCGGTCCTACGCGGGACTGGGAGTGCTCGTGCGGAAAGTACAAGCGCATCAAACACAAAGGCGTCATCTGCGATCGTTGCGGCGTCGAAGTAACCCTTGCCCGCGTTCGTCGCGAGCGGATGGGTCACATCGAACTCGCTGTGCCAGTGACGCACATCTGGTTCTATAAGTGCATGCCTTCGCGCATCGGCCTCATGCTCGACATGAGTAGCCGTCAGCTTGAGCGCGTCATTTACTACGAGGACTATCTCGTCGTCGATCCCGGCCAGACTCCGCTGACCAAGTGTCAGCTCCTCACCGAGACCGAATATCGCGAAGCTCAGGAACAGTTCGGCGAGAATAGCTTTGTCGCCGGCATGGGTGCCGATGGCATCAAGCAGCTCCTCGCACTCATCGACCTAAGCGCGAACCAGAGGGAACTCGAAGAGCTGATGGGCACCACGCGCTCGAAACAGATTCGCAAGAAACTCGCCAAGCGCCTCAAGCTCGTCCAAGGCTTTGCCACTTCGCGCACGCGTCCTGAGTGGATGATCCTGGAAGTGCTTCCAGTGATCCCGCCAGACCTGCGCCCGCTCGTGCCACTCGAAGGTGGACGTTTCGCGACTTCCGATCTCAACGATCTCTATCGCCGTGTCATCAACCGGAATAACCGTCTCAAAAACCTGCTCCTGCTCAAGACGCCCGACGTCATCATCCGCAATGAAAAGCGCATGTTGCAGGAAGCGGTCGATGCGTTGTTTGACAACGGCCGTCATGGCCGCGCCGTCACCGGTGCTGGCAATCGCCCGCTCAAATCCCTCAGCGACATGCTCAAGGGCAAGGGTGGACGTTTCCGCCAAAACTTGCTCGGCAAACGCGTCGATTACTCGGGCCGTTCGGTCATCGTCATCGGACCAGAGTTGAAGCTCAACCAGTGTGGTCTTCCGAAGAAGATGGCGCTCGTTTTGTTCGAGCCATTCATCATCCGCCGCCTGAAGGAACTTGGTTACGTGCATACCGTGCGTTCGGCCAAGAAGATGATCGAGCGCCAGACGCCCGAAGTCTGGGACATCCTGGAAGAAGTCACACGCGGACATCCTGTGCTCCTGAACCGCGCTCCGACCTTGCATCGCTTGTCGATCCAGGCTTTCGAGCCGCAGCTCATCGAGGGCGAAGCCATCCGCATTCACCCGCTTGTTTGTACCGCTTACAACGCGGACTTCGACGGCGACCAGATGGCGGTCCACGTTCCTCTTTCGGTCGAGGCCCAGATGGAAACGCGCATGCTCATGCTTGCGTCGAACAACATCTTCTCGCCATCGAGCGGCAAGCCAATCACCACGCCGTCGCAGGACATCGTGCTCGGCTGCTACTACCTCAGCCAGAATCCGCGCAAGATCATGGGTGCTAAAGAGCCCGATCGTCTGCCGCTCTTCGCTGATTGCAGCCAGGTCGAACTCGGCATGCTCGAAGGCTCGATCAAGGTCCACGACCGGATCCGGTATCAGAACCCCGACCTCGGCAAAGATACCGTCTATGGCGATCCGCTCCTGCGAGTCATCGAGACCACGGCCGGTCGCGTTATCTTCAACGAAATCTGGCCGGTCGGCGTAGGTTTCTTTAACAAAGCCTGCGGCAAAAAGCAGATCTCGGACATCATCTTCCGCACCTACCAAAAGGCCGGCCATCCCGCGACCGTCGAGATGCTCGATCGTCTGAAGGAACTTGGCTTCTATTGGGCGATGAAAGCGGGCGTGTCGGTCGGCATCACCGACATGATCATTCCCAAGGAGAAGCAGGTCGAACTCGACAGCGCGCACAAGCAAATCGCGGTCGTCGAGAAGCAGTACCGCTCGGGTATCATCACGGACGGCGAACGCTACAATAAGGTCGTCGATATCTGGACCCACGCCGGCGAAGAAATCGCCAACGTCATGTTCCGGACCCTCGAACACAACGAGGGCCGCAAAGAGATCAACCCGGTTTTCCTCATGGTGGACTCCGGCGCGCGTGGTAATCGCCAGCAGGTGAAACAGCTCGCCGGGATGCGTGGTCTGATGGCCAAGCCCGACGGCTCGATCATCGAGCAGCCGATCACCGCGAACTTCCGCGAAGGTCTGACGGTGCTCCAGTACTTCATCTCCACGCACGGTGCCCGCAAAGGACTCGCCGACACCGCGCTGAAGACCGCAGACTCCGGTTACCTCACCCGCAAGCTCGTCGATGCGTCGCAGGACGTTATCATCAACGAACCCGACTGCGGCACGGTCAACGGCATCGTCGTTAAGTCTATCTACGAAGGTGACGAAGAAGTCGTCGATCTGGCTACCCGTATCAACGGACGGGTTAGCTGCGAAACGATCAAGGATCCTGTTAGCGGAAAAACGCTCCTGAAGAAGAACACGCTCATCGAAGAGAACGTCGCGAAAGCCATCGAGAAAGTGGGCGTCGTGCAGCTCAAGATTCGCTCTGTGCTCACTTGCGATAGTAAGCGCGGTGTTTGCGCCAAATGCTACGGACGCAACCTCGCGACCGGCCAGATGGTCAAGCTCGGCGAGGCTGTCGGCATCATCGCCGCGCAGTCCATCGGCGAACCCGGCACGCAGCTTACGATGCGTACCTTCCACGTCGGCGGCACCGCTACCGGCACGTTTAAGCAGCCGATCATCAAGTCCAAGAGCGACGGCGAAGCGCGCTACAACGAAATGCGCGTCGTGCAGGATCTCGAAGGCAACTTCATCTGCTTGAACAAGAATGGTTACATCACCATTCACGGCAAGGATGGCCGCGAAGTCGAACGTTACAACATCGTGCTCGGTTCCACTATCTCCGTCCCGGACGGCGGCCAGGTGAAGAAAGGCGCGACCTTTGTGCAATGGGATCCTTACAACGTGCCGATTCTCACCGAGAAGGCCGGCAAGATCGAGTTCCGCGACATGATTCCCGGGGTCACCGTGAAGCAGGAAGTAGATCCTGAAACGGGCGTGAAAGGCACCGTCGTCATCGAGCACAAGGAAGACCTCCATCCGCAGATCGTTATCGTCGGCGACGCGAGGGAGATCCTCGCCAGCTACTCGATCCCGTCCGGCGCTCACGTCGCCGTCGTCGAAGGCAAGAAGATCCAGGCCGGCGGGCAGCTCGCCAAGACCCCGCGCAAAATCGCGAAGACCAAAGACATCACCGGCGGTCTGCCACGGGTGGCCGAACTTTTCGAAGCGCGCCGTCCGAAAGACGCCGCCGAGATCGCCAAGATCGACGGCACCGTCGAAATCGGCGGCACCGTGCGCGGTAAGCGCAAGATCATCGTCACCGATCCCGAGACCAAAGCCGAAGAGGAACATCTCGTCCCGCTCAACAAACACATCATCGTCGTCAAAGGCGACCTCGTCACCAAAGGCCAGCAGCTCACCGACGGACCCGTGCCACCGCACGACATCCTCGACGTCTGCGGACCGCAGGAACTTCAGGAGCACATGGTCAACGAAGTGCAGGAAGTCTATCGCCTCCAAGGCGTGGAAATCTCCGACAAGCACATCGAGATCATCGTCCGCCAGATGCTTCGCAAGGTGAAAGTCACCGAGCCCGGCGACACCTCGCTCCTCTGGGGCGACCAGGTCGATAAGATCGCGTTTGAAAAGGCGAACGCCGAAGTCATCGAAAAAGGAGGCAAGCCTGCGGAAGCAGTGCCCGTGCTGCTCGGCATCACCAAAGCCTCGCTCGAAACCGACTCGTTCATCTCCGCCGCCTCGTTCCAGGACACCACCCGCGTCCTCACCGAAGCCGCGACGCTCGGACGCATCGATCACCTCCGTGGCTTCAAAGAAAACGTCATCATGGGACACCTCATCCCAGCGGGCACCGGCTTCCCTGGCCACCGCGACTTGAAGATCGTGAACCTCGGCGAACAATTCGGCGGCGACGCCACCAGCGGCGAGCCCGAGCCGATCGCCGGCTAAAACCGCAAACAATTAACAAACGCCCGACGGACGAAAGTTCGCCGGGCGTTTTGCTTTTCCAGCGGGATCGACGCTCGCAGAGTGTGGTTCAGAAAACCCAGGCCACGCTCCGCTTCACCCACCACCATGTTTCGCCGCATCCCGCACGATCGCTACCTGACCATCCTCGGCGGCATCTTCGCCATCGTTTTCACTCTCAGCGCGATCGGGCCTCACGACCGCGAGGACTGGCTTTTGGAAAACGCGCTCGTCGTCCTCGGCATCGCCATCCTGCTCGCCTTCCGCCGCCGGATGCACTTCTCGCGCATTTCCTACACGCTCATCTTTGTCTTCCTCTGCATTCACGAACTCGGCGCGCACTACGTTTACTCCGATGTCCCCTACGACGAATGGTTCCTCGCGCTCACCGGTCGCACTTTGAACAGCTTCCTCGGCTGGCAACGCAACAACTTCGACCGCTTCGTCCATCTCAGCTACGGACTGCTCCTCGCCTACCCGATCCGCGAGATTTTCCTG
>JANLQB010000960.1:0-4608 GCA_031367565.1 Verrucomicrobiota bacterium | reverse complement strand
ACTTTGCGCGCATCGGGATCACTCGCTGGATCTTTGGCCTAATTGGGATTTCCGGGAATCACATCAACATTGTCGTTGGCATGATTGTGGCGACCTTCAAAGTCTGCCTAGTGGGTGCGATTTTCATGCATTTGAAGGGCGAGAAAAAGACCATCTGGCAGCCGCTTTATTTCACGGCGTTTTTCGTGCTCGGCCTGTTCCTGCTCACGCTCCTGCACTGGTACGACCCGATTTTCAGCACCGTCCACGCCCATCACTAATGTCTCTCAAATTCTTCCACATCTTCTTCATCGCGTTGAGCACATTGCTCGTCGCCGGATGTGCGATTTGGGCGTTTTATGCGAGCAACCCGATCTTCGGGGCTGCATGTGGAGTTCTCGCGCTCGCGCTTTCGGTTTACGGTGTTTTCTTCTGGAGAAAAATGCGGCGTGTCATTCTATGAAGACGACATTTCGTATGCGGATCATCGCAATTGGCTTGGTGTTAGTTTGCCTTCCTTCCGTTTCGAACGCGTGTTCCGTTTGTATGGGGGACGCCAACTCAAATATGGCCGGTGCCGCGAACGGCGCCATTTTTCTAATGCTTGGAGCCATCGGAGCGATGCTCGCGAGTTTGGCCGGCTTCGGTTTCTATCTTTTCAAACGCGCAAGCGCACTTATTCCACCGCACATCCAACTCGTCGAAGAGATGGGTCGCGAAGGGACAACATAATCTCATGCTTAATCGACTCCTCGGCATCCTGCCCAACGCATCCGAGCACGGTCCCCTCGTGGATCACATGCTCGAGTTCTGCCACTGGTTCATGCTTGCCCTCTTCGTGGGATGGATCACGTATTTCCTGATCGCACTTTTCAAGTTTCATAAATCGCGGAACCCAAAGGCCGACTACTACGGCGTCCGCAGTCACGCTTCGACACACATTGAATTTAGTGTGGTCTTGATCGAAGCGGTCATCCTTCTCGGCTTTGCGCTTCCGCTCTGGGGCCGTCGGGTGAATGAGATTCCTCAGACCGGCGACAAGCTGGAAGTCCGCTGCATCGCCTACCAGTTCGGTTGGTTTTTTCACTACCCTGGGCTGGATGGTAAATTCGGGCGCCAGCACGTGCGCTTTATCACGGGATCGAACCAACTCGGTATTGATCCGAATGATGAAAACGGAAAGGATGACTTCGTTTCCACGAATGAACTGCATTTGATCAACCACAAGCCTACCGTGGTGCGGGTGTCTTCCCGCGATGTCATTCATGGCTTCGCGCTTCAGCAGATGCGCATTCAGCAGGACGCGATGCCGGGCATGGAAATCCCGCAGTGGTTCCGCCCGATCAAGACCGGCACTTGGGAAATCATCTGCGCGCAGCTTTGCGGTAGCGGGCATTTTCAGATGCGTGCGACCTACACGGTGGAAGAGCAGAAGGCGTTCGACGAATTCCAGAAGGACGCGCTGACGCTCAAAGCCTCAAACGCTACGCCTGCCCCGCCAGAAGCTGCGGCAGCGTCGGCTCCCGAGCACAAGTGATTCTCGCGTGCGCTGGCGCTTCCCTCACGGAAGTGCGGCGCGCGAAACCTCGCGCTGAACTGTGAACGCCAGTCGCTCCATCCAGCCCCCGCAAAACGCCGGCCTTGCGCTGTTCGCGAAGCTCGTGGTCGCGATGACGTTTGTGCTCATTTTCATCGGCGGGCACACGACGACTTCTGGCGCGGGGATGGCATTTCCCGACTGGCCGCTGAGCAATGGTTCGCTGAATCCGCGAGGTTGGCTCACAAATTTTTTCATGTTTCTCGAACACAGCCACCGTCTCACGGCCGGACTCGTCGGGATCATGGTCGCCGTGATGTTCGGGTGGGTTTGGCTGCGGCGCGATAGCCTGAAACCGGGCGCTTTTCCGCTCGCGGGAATGGCGCTCCTCGGCGTGCTCGCGCAAGCGGTCCTCGGAGGGCTGCGCGTCATTCTCGATCCGCAAGGTGTCGCGGCAACTACCACAGCGACCGCCACGACCTTTCGCGTGCTGCACGGCTGCGTCGCCCAGATCGAACTTTGCCTTCTCGTCGCGCTCGCCGCGCTGCTTTCGCCCGCGTGGGATCGCGTCCGCACTTCGGAAAAATTGAGCGGCATCGCGAAACTCGGACGTATCGCCGTGGCGCTCGTCTTCCTCCAGCTCATCGTCGGCGCGACGATGCGCCACCTCGGCGCGGGCCTCGCAATTTCCACTTTCCCGCAAGCCACCGCAGACGGCGGGTTCATGCCGAAAATCCGCAACGCCTACGTCGATCTCAATTTCACGCACACTCGCTTCGGCGCGCTCGTCGTTACGCTGCTCCTCCTGCACCTCGGCGCATCCGCGTTTCGCAAGGCCGATGGCGACGCGCTCATCCAACGCCCCGCGATCCTGCTTGGTGCCTTGATCCTTGCGCAAGTCACGCTCGGCATCTTCGTCATCTGGACACAAAAACAGCAGCCACTGCTTACGACATTGCACGTCGTGAATGGAGCCGCCGTCCTCGCGACGTGCGTGCTGCTCACCGTGCGCGCCAGCCGCGCGAGTTGCCCGCATATTCCCGCCAGCGTGCGTCGCGAGGAGGTGTCCGCATGAATCGTGTCATCCCCGAAGCCGCCGTCCCGCTGGAAGCCCCGCGCGTCGAAAGCGAGGCTGGGCTCATGCAGGATTTGATGACGCTGATCAAAGCGCGCCTCAGCCTGCTCGTCATCGTCACCACCTTCGTCGGCTTTTGCATGGGCTCGCGCGGACCGCTCGAATGGCTGCCGCTCCTCAGCGCCACGCTCGGCACCGCGCTCGCGGCCGCCGCCGCCGCCGTGCTGAATCAGTACATGGAAAGCCACGTCGATCGGCTCATGGAACGCACGCGCTATCGCCCGCTCCCCGCCGGGCGCGTAAAACCCGCGACCGCCCTCGTGCTCGGCATCGCGCTCGCCCTCGTCGGCATCGCTTGGCTTGGGTTCACCGCGAATGCGATCAGCGCCTACCTCGCAGCGGCCACCGTCGCGATCTATCTCTTTTTCTACACCCCGCTGAAACGCAAAACTTCGTTCTGCGTCACCGTCGGCGCGGTCAGCGGAGCCATCCCGCCGGTCATTGGCTGGACCGCCGCGCGCGGTTCGCTCGACCCCGCCGCGTGGATTCTTTTCGGCCTCCTTTTCACCTGGCAAATGCCGCACTTCCTCGCCATCGCGTGGATGTATCGCGACGAATACGCGCAGGCCGGATTTGTGATGCTGAAGCGCGACGACGTGAGCGGTTGCGCGACCGCGATGCAAAGCCTGCTCTTCACGCTCGGCCTCACTGGCGTCACGCTCACCCCGTATTTCACGGGAATGAACAGCGGCATCTACTTCGCCGGCGCGCTCGTGCTCGATGGCGCGATGCTCTTCTTCGCCGTCCGCTTCCTCATCCTGCGCAATCGCCCCAGCGCTCGCGCCCTCTTCTTTACGTCGATCTTCTACCTCCCGCTCATCCTCGGCCTCATGGTTTTTACCAAGGTCTAAACGAACATGCGCGTCCTTTTCGCCATCGCGTTCGCCGGCCTGCTCGGAGCCTGCTCGAAAAAGGAGCCGCTACCGAAATACTGGACGATCCCGCCCTTCACGCTGACCGATCGCGCGGGTCAGCCGTTCGATTCCGCTTCGCTGAAAGGAAAAGTCTGGGTGGCTGATTTCTTCTTCGCGACCTGCCCAGGCGCGTGCCCGATGGTGTCCGCGAAAATGTCCACGCTCCATCAGGAGTTCGCTGGTGAGGACAGGATTCGTTTCGTCTCCATCACCACCGATCCCGGCCACGACACACCCGCCGTGCTTCAGGAATATGCCGCGCGTTTCAAAGCCGACTCGCGGTGGATATTTCTCACCGGCGACAAGACGAACATCTGGAAACTTTCCAGCGAAGGCTTCAAGCTCGCGGTCGCGGACGCGCCCGGCGACCGGGAAGTCATCGCGCATTCCACCCGCCTCGTGCTCATCGACAAATTCGGAACCGTTCGCGGCACTTACGACGGCGTCGGCGATGAGCGCCCGAATAAAATCGCGGACGACATCCGCCGCCTCCTCGCCCAATGACCATCTCCGACCTCCCCGCCATCAACGCCAGCCTCAACGCGCTCAGCACCGCGTTCATCGTCGCCGGGCTCATCTTCATCAAAATGGAGCGCAAGCTCGCGCACATGGTCGCGATGATCAGCGCGCTCATCACCTCCACGCTCTTCCTCGCGTGCTACCTCACGTATCATTTCAACACGGCAGTCGTGACAAAATTCACGCACCCCGGCTGGCCGAAGACGCTCTACTTTTCCATCCTCCTCACGCACATCCCGCTCGCCATCGCCATCCTCCCGCTGGTCGCGATCACCGTTATCCCGGCCTTCCGCGCGCGATACGACCAGCACCGCAAATGGGCCAAGATCACCGCCCCGCTTTGGCTCTACGTCTCCGTCACCGGCGTCCTCGTTTACATGATGCTTTACGTTTGGTATCCGCCGCAGTTGGTGAAATAGCGCAGCCTTCGCGGACGGGAAAGGGAGTTGCCTCCGGGCGAGTTAATCGGTATTTGTTTGAGCAGGGTCCAGGCAGGGAAGTCGAACAATCAACCGACACTCATT
>JANLQB010000503.1:0-3344 GCA_031367565.1 Verrucomicrobiota bacterium | reverse complement strand
GAGATCTTCGATCGAATAAATGTCGTGATGCGGTGGCGGCGAGATGAGTCCGACGCCGGGCGTCGAACCGCGCACTTTCGCGATCCACGGATACACTTTCGTGCCGGGAAGCTGCCCGCCTTCACCGGGCTTCGCGCCTTGGGCCATCTTGATTTGCAGCTCTTTCGCCTGCGAAAGATAGAGGCTCGTCACGCCAAAGCGGCCCGACGCGACCTGCTTGATCGCGCTGTTCTTCGAGTCGCCGCGCTCATTCGTCCAAGTGTAACGCGCGGAGTCTTCGCCGCCTTCGCCGGTGTTCGATTTTCCGCCGATGCGATTCATCGCGATGGCGAGCGCCTCGTGCGCTTCGCTGGAAATCGAGCCGTAGCTCATCGCGCCCGTTTTGAAACGCGACACGATCTTTTCCACGCTATCCACTTCCTCGATCGGGATGGGCGTTTGCGCTTTGAAATTTAACATGCCACGCAGCGTGAAGTGCTGTTTGCCCTGCTCGTTCACGAGCGCGGAGTATTGCTGGAAGGTCGCGTAGTTGCCCGTCCGCACCGCCTTTTGCAGCGTGTGAATCGTCTGCGGACTGAAGAGGTGGGCTTCGCCTTCTTTGCGCCACTGATATTCGCCGCCGACTTCGAGCGTGTGCCCGTTCACCTGCCGATCCGGGAACGCGTGCGCGTGCCGCGCGATGCACTCCTGGGCGATGACTTCGAGGTCCGCGCCTTCGATCCGCGTGGCGGTCCACGTGAAGTATTTGTCCACGACAGCCTTGTTCAAACCGACGGCCTCAAAAATCTGCGCGCCGAGGTAACTCTGCATCGTCGAGATGCCGATCTTCGACGCGACTTTGATCACGCCTTTCGTCGCCGACTTGATGAAGTTTTTGCACGCCGTCTTGTGATCGACTTTCAAAAGCTGGCCCTGCCGGATCATGTCATCCAGCGTCTCGAACGCGAGATACGGATTGATCGCGCCGCAGCCGTAACCGATGAGCACCGAGAAGTGATGCACCTCGCGCGGCTCGCCGCTTTCCAGCACGAGACCCACGCGAGTGCGCGTGCCTTTGCGGATCAAGTGGTGATGCAGCCCCGCGACCACGAGCAGTGCGGGAATCGCCGCGCTCGTTTTGTTCACGCCGCGATCGGAAAGGATGATGATATTCACGCCATTCCCGATGGAAGCGTCCGCCTGCGCGAAGACGCCATCGAGCGCCTTTTCGAGACCGTTCACGCCGAGCTTCGGATCGAACAGCGTCGGAATCGTCACCGACTTAAACTGGCCCTGCGCGACATGCCGCAGCTTCGACAAATCTTCGTTGCTGAGGATCGGCGACTTGAGCTCGATGAGATGGCAGCTCTCCGGCTCGGGTTTCAGAAGGTTGCGCTCCGACACGATCGTCGTCTCGGAAGACGTGATGATTTCCTCGCGGATACAGTCGATCGGCGGGTTCGTGACCTGCGCGAAAAGCTGCTGGAAGTAATCGTAAAGCAGCTTCGATTTGTTCGAGAGCACCGCGAGCGGCGTATCCGTGCCCATGGACCCGATCGCCTCCACGCCCTCACGCGCCATTGGCGCCATGATGATGCGCAGATCTTCAAACGTGTAGCCAAACGCCTGCTGGATTTTCAGCAACTCATCGTGCGTCGGCGGGATCGCCTGCTCGGGATCTTTCACGTCCGCGAGCTCGACCATATGCTCGTCGATCCAAGCGCGATACGGCTGCTCCCGCGCGATCTTCTCCTTGATCTCGTCGTCCGGCACGATGCGGCCCTCTTCCATGTTCACGATGAACATCCGGCCCGGCTGCAAGCGCCCCTTGTGCGCGATCCGCTCCGGCGCGATCGGCAACACGCCCGCTTCACTCGCCATGATCACCAGATCGTCCTTCGTCACGTAATAACGCGAAGGCCGCAGCCCATTCCGATCCAGCGTCGCGCCCATCATCGTGCCGTCCGTGAAAGCCACCGACGCCGGCCCGTCCCACGGTTCCATCAGACACGAGTGATATTCGTAAAACGCCTTCTTCTCGTCGCTCATCGACTCGTGACCATTCCACGGCTCGGGGATCATCATCATCATCGCATGCGGCAGCGAACGCCCACCCATCACGAGCAGCTCCAGCACGTTGTCGAACATCGCCGAGTCCGACCCATTCGGATTCACGATCGGCAGGATCTTCTTAATATCGTCGCCAAAAAGCGGGCTCTCCAGCAGCGCCTCCCGCGCCTTCATCCAGTTGATATTCCCGCGCAGCGTGTTGATCTCCCCATTGTGCGCGATGTAGCGATACGGGTGCGACCGCTCCCAGCTCGGAAAGGTATTCGTCGAAAACCGCGAATGCACCAGCGCCAGCGCGCTCTCCATGTCCGGGTCCTGCAAATCGCGAAAATACTGCCCGACCTGCACCGGCATCAGCATTCCTTTGTAAACGACCGTCCGCGACGACAGCGAAGGCGCATACCAGAAATGATCCACGCCCGCCGTCCGAATCGCCCCATGCGCCCGCTTGCGGATCACGTAAAGTTTCCGTTCAAACGCCGCCACATCCGGCAAATTCGCCGCCCGCTTCACAAAGACCTGACGCATGAACGGCTCCGAGTTCTTCGCCGTATTCCCGATCATCGAATGGTCCGTCGGAATATCGCGCCACCCCAGCACTTCCTGCCCTTCCTCGTTCGCGATCTTCTCAAAAACCTCCGCACTCTTCGCCCGCTCCGCCTTGTCCGGCGAAGTGAACAACATCCCCACGCCATAGTGCCCTTCCTCCGGCAGCGTGATCCCGATCGCCGCCGCCGCCTTCTTCATGAACTTATGCGGCAACTGCATCAGGATGCCCGCCCCATCCCCCGTATTCGTCTCCGAACCCACCGCCCCGCGATGATCCAGATTCAGCAAAATCGTCAATCCCTGCTGCACGATGTCGTGCGATTTTTGCCCCTTCATCTGGCAAATAAACCCGACCCCACAAGCGTCGTGTTCAAACTGTGGATCGTACAAGCCCTGTTTTTCCGGTAGTCCCTGATTTTTCATGGTAAGTAATGAGCGACGCAAGCGTTACACGAGGCCGCCACCGGCAAAACCGGTCAAATCCCTGTCGGGGAAATGTGCGCCATCTCGCTAATCGCGGGATGCCTCCGGCGACCGAAAATTGGATCGACCACCCGAAACACCGGCGCGCATTTACGAGGTCAAAGCGGGCAGGTCAAGAAGGGGTTCCATCCTTTTTTACACCCCGCCCCGACCCCATCGAACAACTCAACGTCCGCCTCGACGACAAACTCTCCCGCCTCGCCCGCGGCGACGCCGCCGGCGAATGGGACATCCTCGGCTACCTCCTCCTCAAACCGTTTGAG
>JANLQB010000499.1:0-6349 GCA_031367565.1 Verrucomicrobiota bacterium | reverse complement strand
AAGCGGTCAGCGCAGCAAGCAGATCGTCCAGTGAAACGCTAGCCACTGCGGACACTTTGTCGCTCATCGCGTAGGGCAGGATGAGTTCTCGGCCGTGGAGCAGGGAACCGCAGCTATAGACGACATTCGGCACGTAGCCTTCGCGCTCGTGGTTCTCGGCGGAGAGCAGCGGCTCGCGGAGGCGACCGATGACTTTGGTTGGGTCTTCGAGGTCGAGCAGAGCAGCACCGATGCAGTATTTGCGCATCGGGCCGACGCCGTGCGTGATGACGAGCCAGCCGGCCTCGGTCTCGATCGGTGAGCCGCAGTTGCCGATTTTCACCGACTCCCACATCTCCGCCGGACGCATGAGGAGCCGCGGGTCGCTCCAGAAATGCGGGTTGTCGGAGAACATGATGAAGAGGTTTTCGTCGTCCTGCCGCGAGAGCATCGCGTAGCGGCCACCGATGCGGCGGGGAAAAAGCGCCATGCCTTTGTTTTGCACGGCGTTGCCATTCAGCGTGAGCACGCGGAAGTGCAGGAAATCGAGCGTCTCGATGAATTGCGGGAGGATGACGCGCCCATTGTAGGCGGTGTAAGTGGCGTAGTAGATGACGCTGCCGTCGTCTTCCGTGAAACGCACGAACCGCGCGTCTTCGATGCCATTACTCTCATTCGGCGAGACGGGGAAAATGATGCGTTCGCTCATCGCGAGCTTCGGCGAAAAGCGCAGCTCGTAGTTCGAGTCGGCGAGCCAGCGGATGCACTCGAGCGCGCGGCGCAGGTCGCGATGGACAGGTTTCGATTCCGCCCGCACGCGACCCACGCTTTCATCGAGCTGCTGGAGCGTGAAATTTTCCCCGAGCGGCTCCATCACTGCGGCGGCGTAGCCATCCTCAAAACCCATTTCCCGGAGTTTCAGCGTGAAGCTTTTCTTTTTGTAAGTGGGATTCGGCACGACCTCCGGCACGGTGACGAAACGCGACACGGGATCGACGGTCATCGCGCCGTCCGACGTGATGACGCCCGCGCGAAATTCGATGGAGGAAATGTGGCCCTCGCCCGTGGCGCGCAGGCTCATCGCAAAACGCAGATCGCCCGCAGGCACGTCGGTCTGATCAGGATGAGGCACGATGGACGGATTAAAAAGTGCGGCGGATTCCAGCGCGTATTCGCCGGAAAAAAGCGCGCCGATGAGAAGCTGGCGCGTGCGCGAAAGCAGCGGCTGTCCGCGAATGTGCCCGCGCACTTTTTCAAAATGCAAAAGCATCTGCGTCTCGATGTCGAAGTGCCGCGCGGCAAAGTCATCGTGGAGCACCGCGAGTTGCGCGGCGGCATCTTCATCGCTAAGCGCGAGGGCGCGCGCGATGATGTTGGCGATGATTTGCGGCTTCGACGGGATGAACGGGCGGATGATGACCCGCGCGCTTTCGGGCTGGAAGGTGGCCCCGTGGCGGCGGATGCGGATTTTCATAAAGTGGGATGCAGCGGTTCGGCGAGCGGGTGCTCTGCGTAGTTCATTTCCGCGAGCGAGAGGTGAAAGGCGAGCGACGACTCCGCGCCCTGATTTTCGCTCACGCGCTCCGCGTGCAGCCCGTCGCTGCATCCGCCGGAGGTGGAATCGTAGAGCGGCACGCCGAGATCGTTGCGCCCGAGGAACCACTCGAAAGCGCGCCGGGCCTCGCGCGTCCACCCGGCATCCTGCGTGGCGCGGAAGGCTTCCAGACACGCGCTCACCATTGCCTGCGCCTCGACCGGTTGCTGATCGAAATCCGCGCGCGCGCCGTCGCGCTCGTAGAAGCCATTGCTGCCGACCGGGCGGAAATGTCCGGCCTGCGTTTTCTGAATGGAGACGAGCCAGCGGAGCGACTTCAGCCCGATCTCCAGCGCCTCACCATCCGGCATCCACTGGCCGCTGAGGATGAGCGCCTGGCAGAGCCGCGCGTTGTCGTAAGTCGCGCTCGATTCAAACCACGGCCAGTTTTCCGTCGCGCAGTTTCTCCACAGCGTCACGAGCTTGCCAGTGAGCAGCACGCGCGCGGCGAGGACTTCGTGTTGCGTGGGATTGTTGCGCAGATATTCGTGAATGCCGAGCAACGTGAAGGCCCACGCGCGCGGCGAAGAAAACCCCGCGACCGCCACGAGCCCGCGCTCGAAAAGCTGCACGCACAAGCGCCGATGCCCGTCTTTCCGCGAACGGCCAGCGCCCGTGCCCGCAGCCCAAAGAGCGCGCGCGTGACTGTCTTCGCTGCCCGCTTCCTCCAGCCATCGGCGCGTGTGGCACATGAAATTGCGGAAGCGGCCCGTCTCGTAATTGAACGCCGCGGCGAGCGAAGCAAGGTAGGCCGTGGAGAGCCGGTCAAGATTTTCGGCGGGATGTTCGTCGCCGAGTTCATCGAGCAGATTACACAGGATGAAAGCGCGCGCGTTGTCGTCCGTGCAGTAGCCTTCGTGGAAATTTGGGACCGTAAAAATCGCGTGCTGGAAGATGCCCGTGCCGTCCGACATGCGCAGGATGTGATCGAGCCGCAGCGGCGGAAGTTCGTAGGGCCGGCTCGCGAGCGTCCAGCCCGCGAAAGCCTTGCGGGGCGCGGTGCGGCGATCCGCCCGCGCGTGCTGAAAGGAATCCAGATACCGCTGCGCCACTGCCGGCCAGATCATCTCGCGGCCCATCGCATACGCCGCGTGGCGCGTGCGCTCCATCAGCGCGGGGTCGTCGAGGTATTCGCACACCGCTTCCGCGAGCGCGCGTGGATTGCGAAACGGCACGAGCTTTCCGCGACCGTCAGCAAGCAATTCCTGCGCGTGCCAGTATGGCGTGGAGACGACCGCTTTTCCCGCGCCGAACACATACGCCAGCGTGCCGGACGTGATCTGCTGCTCGTTGAGATACGGCGTGACGTAAATATCCGTCGCGCCGATGAACTCCTTCAAATCATCCAGCGACACGAAGCGATTGTAGAAAATGACGTGCTCCTTCACCCCGCGATCTTCCGCGAGCCGCTCCAGACTCAGCCGGTAACTCTCGCCTTCACGCGCCACGAGATGCGGATGCGTCGCACCGAGCACGAGATAAACGAGGCTCGGATGCCGCCGCACCATTTCCGGCAGCGCCTCGATGACATGCTCGATCCCCTTCCCCGGCCCGAGCAGCCCGAACGTCAGCAACACCATGCGCCCTTCCACGCCGAGTTGCGCTTTATAGATACCCGTGTCCGCGAACGGGATGTTCGGGATGCCATGCGGGATCACGTCGATCTTCGACTCCGGCACCCGATACACCTCGCGCAAAATCTCCGCACCCTTCCGCGCCATCACCACCACGCGGTCACTGCGCCGCACCAACTCATCCATCACGATCCGCTGCGCGGTGTTCGGCTCGCGCAGCACCGTGTGCAGCGTCGTCACCACCGGCATCCGCACTTCCTTCAGCAGCGCCAGCAGATGGCTCCCCGCCGGCCCGCCATAGATGCCAAACTCATGCTGCACGCACAGCACGTCGGCATTGTTGAAGTTCAAAAAATCCGCCGCACGCCGATAGGAATCGAGATCCTTTTCCAGCAACTCAAAACGCACCCGCGCCGGATATTTGTAACCCTCCACGCGATCATTCATCGCTCCCACGAAACACTCCGCGCTCGGAGCCTCCGCCGCTATGCTTTCACAAAGATCGGTCGTAAAAGTCGCGATTCCACAACGCCTCGGATCGTGTCCGCCGAGGAAAGCAATCCGCTGCGGAGGCGCGGAGTCTATAGGGATGACCTTTCGATACAAGCATCATGGGCCCTGCGGCGGCGGATACAACGGTTAGTTTCCCGCACCCCTCCGGCGACCGGCGCGGCGCGGCATTTCCGCTAATGAAAGACCAGCAAAGGCGGTTAGACTGGCGACATGCCTTTGCGCTCTCCGATCCTCACCACCACTTGCTTCGCGCTCCTCGCCGGCAGCGCGCTCGCGCTCTCGCCGGAGCAGACGGAGTTCTTTGAAAAGAACGTGCGGCCCGTGCTCGCCGAGCATTGCTATAAGTGCCACGGGCCCGAAAAACAGAAGGCCGCGCTGCGACTGGATTCGCGTGCTGCCGTGCTGAAAGGGACGGACGACGGGCCGATCATTGTGGAGGGGAAGCCGGACGAAAGTTCGCTCATCAAATCCATCCGGCATCAGGGCGACTCGAAGATGCCCGAGAAAGAAGACAAGCTGCCCGACGCGCAAATCGCCGCGCTCAGCGAGTGGGTGAAAATGGGCGTGCCGTGGCCGGAAAACGACAAGCCCGCCGCCAACGCTCGCGACGAGGCGGCGAAAAAACATTGGGCCTTTCAGCCCGTCCACGATCCTGCTGTGCCTGCGGTCGTCGATATGAACAAGTGGGCGAAGAACGAACTCGATCACTTCATTCTCGCGAAGCTCGAACCCGCCCAGATCGCGCCATCCGCATCCGCGTCGAAATATGTGCTGCTGCGCCGCGCGACTTTCGATCTCACGGGCCTGCCGCCGACCGCCGCCGAAGTCGAATCGTTTGAAAAAGACACCATGCCGGATGCGTTCGCGAAAGTAGTCGATCGCCTCCTCGCCTCCCCGCACTACGGCGAACGCTGGGGTCGCTACTGGCTCGACGTCGCGCGCTATGCAGACACAAAGGGTTACGTCTTCCAGGAAGAGCGCCGCTACGGCTTCGCCTATACCTATCGCGACTGGGTCATCAAAGCCTTTAACGACGACCTCCCTTACGACCAATTCCTCATCCACCAAATCGCCGCCGACCGCATCGCCAAGCCCGACGACACCCGTCCCCTCGCTGCCCTCGGCTTCCTAACTCTCGGGCGTCGCTTTCTAAATAGTCAGCCCGAGATTATCGACGACCGCATCGACGTAATCGCGCGCGGCACCATGGGTCTCACCGTCGCGTGCGCCCGTTGCCACGATCACAAATTCGATCCCATCTCCCAAAAGGACTACTACGCGCTCTACGGCATCTTCGCCTCGTCCGTAGAGCCAAAGGACTTACCCCTCCTGCCCACCGATTCCGATCCCCAGACCGTGGCCGCCTATAACACCGAGCGCGCCAAGCTGGAGGCGAACGTCGATCGTTTCTACGCGGAAAAGAGCGTGGACATCGCCACTGCGGCCACTACCCTCACGAGCCTCCCCATCGTCCTCCCACCGCTTCCGCGCGAGACATTGAAAAGTCTCATCGACCGCGCCGAACGCGACAAAGCCCGCGAGATCTCCAACCAGATCGACGCCCTCAATGCCGGCCCGCTCGCCCCTCCGCGTGCCATGGCCATGGCCGATGGCCCCATCGTCGAGCCTCATGTTTTTAAACGAGGCAATGCCGGTAACCCCGGCGAGCAAGTGCCCCGGCGCTTCATTAGCGTCCTCGCCGGTGGAAACCCCGCGCCCTTCAAGGATGGCAGCGGTCGCCTCGAACTAGCCAAAGCCATTGCCTCCAAAGAAAATCCGCTCACTGCCCGCGTCATGGTGAACCGCGTCTGGCTCTACCATTTCGGAAAAGGCCTCGTCCGTACCCCCGGCGACTTCGGCGTGCGCGGCGACTTGCCTACCCATCCCGAGCTACTCGACTGGTTAGCTTCCCGCTTCGTCGAAGACGGCTGGTCGATAAAGAAACTGCACCGCCGCATCCTGCTCTCCGCCACCTGGCAGCAGGGTAGCGATGAAGTGCCGAAGGCTACCCTAGCCGACCCCGAGAATCGTCTCATCTCCCGCATGAACCGCCGCCGGCTCGACTTCGAGGCTACCCGCGATTCGTTGCTCAGCGTCACGGGAAATCTCGACCCTGCACTAGGCGGACGCCCCGTGGAGATCACCGCAAATCCCTCGCCGCACCGCCGCACCGTGTACGGTTTCATCGATCGCCAGAATCTCCCCGGCGTCTTCCGCACGTTCGACTTCGCGAGTCCCGATACCACGAACCCGCAGCGTTTCGTCACCACCGTCCCGCAGCAGGCGCTCTTCATGATGAATAACCCCTTCGTCCTCGAACAAGCGCGCGCCCTTGTCGCGACACCGCCCTTCAAACAAGAGCCCGCCACCCCCGCACAAGTCCATCTGCTCTACACCAAAATCCTCGCCCGCCCCGCTGAACCGGCAGAAGTGGAAGCCGCCCTAAAGTTCCTCGCGCAACCAGCCCAGCCTTCCGGCCCCAGCCCCCTCAATCAGTGGGAAAAGTACGCGCAGGTGCTGCTGGAGACGAACGAGTTTGCTTTCGTGGACTAGGTTGTGTTCACGAATTCCTTGCGATGAGGAAGGCGGAGACGAGGCAGACAGCGGCGAAGAAGGTTTTGGCGAGTTTATCGTAGCGGGTGGCGATGCGGCGAAATTGTTTGAGCTTGTTGAAGAAGCGTTCGATGCG
>JANLQB010000434.1:0-2683 GCA_031367565.1 Verrucomicrobiota bacterium | reverse complement strand
GTTCGCGGTGAACTTCGATCTGGACCGCAGCGTCCTGGTCGCGCAGGGAAGCGGCATCGTTGCGAGCGCGTCGTTGGACTTCAAGGCGGTCGGGCTCGGTGCCGATGCGCCACAGTTCATCGCGCCTCAGTCGATCTCGCTATTTGCCGGGCGCGACATGGATATTTCCAGGAGCGTCTTCTCCACGCTGAATACGACTCTCGACGCGCAAAATAATCTCTCGCTGGACACCGTTGCCTTCATCACGGCGGGTGGTTCTACGTTGAACACGACCTTGAGAGCCGGGAATAACATGGATCTTTCGACGGTCGTGGTCCATTCACAAAATACATCGCTCAATGCGCAAAACATGCGGCTCACGCAGGTCCGTTTTTTCCCGGGAGAAATGCCACCCGGCTATGCGAACCTGACGGCCTCGGGTGCGATGCAACTGGTGGGTGTGAATTTCCAAATGCAAAATGTCGCGCTGGAAGCGCGGACGATGGCGTTGACGAATGTCGCGTTTGCGGCGCGGTCGAGCGTGACCCTGCGGTCGCAGACCGGACTGCTCGCGAATCGCCCGAATACCGGACGGCCCGTCGAACTCGGCAAAGTGAACTTCATCCAGAACGTGACCTACGGAGGCAAGCCCGCGCAGAACTTCATCGACCGCGGCATCACGCTCACCAAGTAAACCGACCGCTTTTCCACACCATGCGCTCCCTCGCTTTTCTCCTCCTCACGGTCGCAGCAGCCACCGCCGCCAGGCCGATCGACTCCGCAGTCAATACCGCCCAAGGCGTGGGCAATCAGGGCCAGCTCAGCGCGTATGCGAAACGCGGCGCTTTGAATGACGGCGAAGCCGTTCCCGAACTTTATGCCGGGGAAAATCGCGATGTCGGCCCGCAGATGCTCATCATGCAGCAGATGCGGAAAGTGTATTTCGAGGGCGGGCTCGATTTGCAGTATTACTACACCTCGAATGCGTTACTGTCGGAGAAAGGGAATAGGGACACCGGCATCCTGCTTTCCACCGCGTATTTCGGCCTCGCTCCGACGCCTTTCGATCTGTGGGGCGGCAAGCTCCAGTGGCGCGCGGGCTACAAGCAGCAGGCTTACAACTACGGGCTCGATAAGACTTCGAACCAGCTCAACAATCTCGATTTCACCGTCGGCACCGTCTATCTGAACGCGCGTTACACTTTCGCCGAGAAATGGACGGCGTCGCTCGGGATGGATTACAATAGGTTCCTCAGTTTCGACTCGAACGGCGATGAGTTTTACACCGAAGCACTGCCGCAATGGGGCATCGAGCGCCTTTTCGAGATCAACGAAAAGACCTACATCTCGATGGGCTATTTCGGCGCGTATCACCTCACGCACACCGATCCGCTGCCGACGACGAATATCAATGACCGGCTCGATTCCGTGTTCCTCGCCACCGCCGTGCATCAGCTTTGCGACAAGGTGATCATTCAGCCGTTCTACCGTTTTCAACACGCGCACTACACCGAGAACAGCGACCGCAATGACGTGACGAACACCTTCGGCATCGCGCTCGCCTACCTCATCAATGACTGGTCATCCGCCCGCGTTTTCACGAGCTATGAAGTGCGTGATTCGAGCGACCCGACGATCCCGGACTACGGGAAGTGGGACACGGGCGGTGGGCTCTCCGTTTCGATCCGATTTTAAGCCGGACGCGGAAAAGAGGAACGAACCGCAGATGCTCGCGGATCAACGCAGATGTGGATTCTGAAATCCGCGCCGATCTGCGGAAATCTGCGGTTAAATTCTCCGAAAGCAGGCTGCGGAGAGAAATCTGGTAGTCAGTCCAAAAGGTGTTCGATATGTTCCAGCACCCTCCTTCTCCATGAAGAACGAACGACATCCCCTTTCGAATAAAATTGCCCTCGCTGCCGCGCTTGCCCTCGGCATTTTTACCCCGGCGGAAACGCACGCGCAATTGCCCGCACCGCAAGCACCTGGACGCGATCAGCTCGCTTTCCAGCAAGGGCAGCAGTTTTACGAAGCGGCAAAATATCCCGAGGCGATCAAGGCTTTCGAGAGCATCCAGAAGGATGTTCCGACGTCCGCATTCATCCCGGCGGCAGATTTGCAGCTCGGTCTTTGCTACTTTTTTCTAGGCGAATACGATCAGGGCATCGCAGCGTTGAGAAAGAATCTCGCCAACAAAAACGCCCAACCGGAAATCATCGAAGACTCGCAATCGCTGATCCCGCAGCTCCTCTCCGCGAAGGCGCAAAAGCTCCCACCTGGCGATCCGGCGAGGACTTCGGTGCTGGACGGAGCGGTGAAGGAGTTTGACGCATTCATTCAGAAATTCCCGCAGAGTCCCGAAGTGGAGCAGGCGAATCTGGGCAAGGCGCGGGTGCTCTACTTTTTGGAGAAATTTGAAGAGGCGTCACAGCCGTTGCGGGCAAACCTTCAGAAGTTTCCGACGAGCGATTCGTATCTCGAAAACCAGTACATGCTGGCGCTCATCCTGAATACCACAGCCAACGAAACGCTCCGGAAAGCGACGACGCCGGAAGAGGGAAAACCGGCGGTCGCTGCCTACGATGAAGCGGAGAAATTGCTCCGGGAAATCGTTTCGAAGCGCACCGATCTCGCGATGATGAATGACGCGCAGTTTCAGCTCGGCGAGATGCTTTCGGCGCGGGGAGCTTTTGCGGAGCCTGGG
>JANLQB010000433.1:0-10220 GCA_031367565.1 Verrucomicrobiota bacterium | reverse complement strand
AGCGCGACGAGGAAATCAGGAAACACCTTCATCTTCTTCCTCCGCGTGCGGCTGGCGAAGGATGCGGCCAATCATCTGCGTGAGCGCCGTGGGAGCGGTCGTGACATCGAGCACGGCCAGCACATAGGCAAAGGGACAATCCCAGCCCTCTTGAAGCGCAGCTTTGGTGATGAGGAACCGCACCGGGCAAGTGTCCGCCATCAGATCGTGGACGGACAATTCATCCTCCATGCTGCTCTTCTCCGCCACCTCGCCCGGCTTTGCGCCGAGGCGGTTATTGAGAAAGTCACGCACGTCGTTCGCGTGGACCTTTCCCGCTTCGGTCTGGTCGGCCTTGGTGTGAGAGGGCCGGGTTTTCGGTTGTTTGAGTTTCTTAGGATTGACCCGCGAATATGTCTTGGTGGCGAGCGGTTGTGAACCGTTGGCGGGTCGTAACGTCTATGCCACTCTCACTAAGCTGTTGCGCTACTGAATAAGTCTTGTCTCGGAATGCCTTTGCACCTTGTTCGGCAACGTCCGAGACAACGGATTCGATTTCTTCGACGATGAGTTCAAATGCTGTGGCTACTCCGTCTTTGTTCATGGGTTGCTTTTTTGGTGGGTGCGCGAGAACGCCTAACATCTTATTCCGCAGTCCTCTTATGTCCTCTGCTACCTATCAAGGCCAACGCTACTGCCGCGGCAAGTTTGGCGGTAGCGGTGCTGGGCGATCTTGCTCTGCGGATAGGAGCTGTGGCAGGAGTTCGTTCTTCGGCGGGATGATGGTGATCCTTGCTTTGCCTTCCACGATCTTTTGCGTCTCCAGGATGTCGAACATCACACCGAAAACCTCGGGGTCGGCGGAGATTTTCATCAGGGCTTCGCCGACGATTCTCGGGCGCGTCGCAGCGGCTTTGGCGAACTCGATGGCGGCTTCGCGCTCGGCGGTGCTGGTGATAATGCTCACTTGATTCGCGCCGTCCTGCTTGATCGCGCTCGTCACTTGCCGCAGGCGATTTACGACCTTTTCCTCGATCTGGCGGATCATGCCGGCGTCGCGGAAATGCACTTTGCGAATATAGACGCTGCCGAGTTGGTAGCCCCATTCGTTCGATTTCGGCGAGACTTCGGCGCGGACGGTTTGCGACATGACATGACGATTTTCCAGCATCTCGCCGAGCTTCATATTGTTGAGGCAGCGAACGGTCGCGTTGCTCACATTGGCGGCGAGGGAGCCGCGCGGATCGGTATTTTTGAAGAGGTAAGCGACGGGATCGCAGAGAAACATCTCGAACCAAATCCCAATACCCATCGGCGCGCCTTCCTCACTATTCACCGGCTGACTGCGCAGGTAGGTCTGATCGAGCCGGCGGTCGAGAATGTAGCGTTTCCCGAGGATGTTGATGATGGGTCCGGCGAGGCCGAGTTGCATCCAGAGGAAATAGATTCCCGGGACGTCGAGCACCGCGCGCACTTTTCCAAAGAGCACGTAAACGTGGGTCGTGCCCTCCTCGACGATCGCGTAGAGGCCCAAAAGGCGGGTGAGGGCGAAGAGGATCGGGACCAGAACGAACAGCCCGAAGAACGTGATGCCGAATGCGATAAAGAAGTTCATTTATTTGTCCTCCAAAACGACCTGCGCGGCCTGGCTGAAAAGTTTGAGCCGCACGTTTCGTCGGTAACTTTCCAGCGCGGCGGAACCGCTCGCTTTCAGTGTGGACAGGGTTTCCGCGAGTGCGGTCAGCGGCTCGACTTCGGCATGGGCATTCAGCGTTTCAATTTCCACCGCGCGCCGCGATTGCACGATCTTTTGGTCGGCGTGCGCCTGTGCGAGGGAAATGTCGCTGGAGACGGAATTGTGCGCGGTATTGATGGCCGCGAGCGCGCTTTCCACCTCAGCAGGCGGGTCGATGCCGGTGATCAAGGACGCATCCAGCACGATGCCGTAGCGCGCTTCCGCGGAGCGGCATTCGCGATCCATGTGCTCGTTGAGCGAGGCGAGATTTTTGCGCAGATCATTGATGGAAACGCCCGCGATGGCACTCGCGACATCGGCCTCATTCTTCGGTGCCTCAAAGTTAGCGATCCGCTCGCGCAGCACGCTGATGAAGTAACCCATCACATGCACGATCGGGCGCTTCACGCCGAAGAGATACGCGTAAAGATTCCGCTCCGAAACCCGGTAGCGAATCTGCCCGGTGAGTCCGGTATCGAGCTGATCTTTCGTGACGGCACTGAGCTGCGTGCCGCCGACATTGGCAGACGGATCTTCGGGATCGAAAGCCATGCTCACCGTCTGCGTCGCCACGGGCACCTTCCACACTTTTTCCCATGGCCATTTGAAATACGGGCCGCCCGGCGGGATCACGCGCACCTGCGGATACGAGTAGCGCGTGCGGTCGTCGGCCGACATGCACTCCGAGATCGGGTCTTCCAGCGTGGTCGCGGTGCCGAGCCGTTCCGCGCGCCCGAAGCTCGTTTTCACCGCACGTTCGTTTTGATTCACCGTGAACAGTCCCGCGACGAGGTAGCGCACGAGGAACCAGACGATGAAACCGAAGATCATACCGGCAATGATGCTCATAAGATGGGAGTTTGTGCGCGGAGGATGTACGTGTGGAGGCGCTAATGAAAGCGGCGAATCGCATTGCAGCCTTTCCGCTTGCGGGCGAGGGAACGCTCGCGAACATCGCGGCCTGCCATGAGTGAAAATGAAGACGCGGACGATGTAGAAGACGAAAACCCGACCGACAGTGTTGAACTGATCGACCGGGGCCGCGCGGTGGAATTTATGCCCGCCGACTATTTCGCGCGGCAGTTGCTCACGGACATTTTTCCGAGGCCGGGCCCGCTCGAGATCGATCTCGGGAGCGGGGAAGGTGCGTTCATCATCGCGATGGCGAAGCGGCACCCGGAGCGAAATTTTCTCGGTGTCGAGCGGCTGCTCGGGCGGGTGCGAAAAGTGTGCCGAGCCATCGCTCGCAACGAGCTGGAAAACGCCCGCATCGTCCGCATCGAGACGGCTTACGCGTTGCGTTATCTGCTGCCGCTCGGCACGGTTTCCGTCGCGCACGTCGGCTTTCCTGATCCGTGGCCGAAGCGTTATCATCAACGTCGGCGTCTGGTGCAGGACGGTTTCATGGAAGCGCTTCACGCCACGCTCGCGGACGGCGGCGAGCTGCGCGTGAAGACGGACGATGAGCCGTATTTTCGCTGGATGGAAATCGTCTTCGCGCGGGCGAAAGGGTGGCAGCGCGTGGATTGGCTCGAAGAGCCAGACTATCCGATCACGGATTTCGAGCGGCGCTTCACCGCGCAAGGCCTGCCGATTTATCGCGCGCGACTGCTGAAAGTCTGACCGTTCGCGAAGCCGCGAATCTCGATTTCCCCAGCGCGGATTTCCGCGACGGCCGCGCCGCATACATCCTGGCGGAAAACAACGATGCCGTTCGCGGTCACGCCCTGAACCCACGCATCGAGCACTTGCGGCTGCGCGCCGAAGCCGAGCCCGGAGCAGACGATCGCGGACGGCTGGACGCGCGAGATGAATTCTCCGGTGCCCGAAAAATCCTTCGCGTGCTGCCCTTTGACGATCACATCCGCGCGCAAGTCGGGCTCGTTTTGCAGGAGCCATTGTTCCGTCGCAAAGCCGCTGTCGGACATGAAGAGCACGCGCTTCCCCGCGCATTCGAGGCGCACGACGAGCGCCTTGTCGTCTGCAAGACCGCGGACAAGTCCAGGCGGAGGAAAAAGCACGCGAAGGGATGTGTCCGGCGCGATGGTGAAAACGTCACCACGCCTCGCGATCCTTTTGCCGAGCTGCTTCGCAGCCATTTCGGAAGAGAGCGTGCGCCGGGTGACTGAGCGGTCTTTCAGCGGCGAATCAATGATGAGGGGCGGGAAAAAATCGCTCAGCACTTCCACGGCGGAACCGATTTGATTCACGTCGCCGTGCGAAAGAAGCAAAGCGTCGAGCTGGTTGATCCCGCGCGAGCGGAGATACGGCAGGATCGTGCGCGGGTAGCGCGTCGTGTGGCCGCAATCGAGCAGCCAGTCGTGCCCCCCCGCGCGCAGGTGAGTCGCTCCGCCGTCATTCAAATCGAAGACCGTGAACTCACACGCGGGTGCGCGGGAATGCGGAATCTCCACGTAGATATGTCCGCCCGGCATCTTTGCAAAAGTCGCCACGATCCACAGCAGGCTTTTGGCGCAGAGCAAATTTGCGTTGTTGAACCAGATCGCGCCCTTCATCCAAAGCGGAGAAACGAGCAGCGTCGCGACCCCGAGCGCGAGGATCACGAACGCCAGCGGCACCGCGAGTAGGTTCGCAAAAATCGCGCCGGGCGAGAACAGGTGGAAATATCCAGCGGTAAAAAACAGGGAGCCGATCCAAGCGGAAAGCGTCACGCCGAGCGCGGCGGAGATGAGTGTCCACGCCCACGTGGTGGCCTTCTCACGGAAACTCCAGAGCGGCTTAGGCAGGAATGGATCGGGCTGGCCGAATGGTTCGATGCGGCGCTGAATGCGGCCGGCGAGGCAGACGATGGTGAAGACGAGCAGGAAGGAAAACTGGAAGCCGGGGATGAAGAGTTGGTTCGTATCCCACGCCAGAATTCCGACGGCGGCGGCGGCGAGACAGTTGTAAACGACGGCGGGGCGATCGACCAAAATCGCGACGAGCACGAGCGCACCCATGATCGTGGCGCGCACGCAACTCGCGCTGAGCCCGGTGACGAGCGCGTAGCCGCACAGCAACGGGATGATGAGAATCACCGCTGCTTTTCTCCCGATGCGCAGGGGCTTCAGGAGGAGCCACGCGATCGTCGCGAGCATCGCCACGTTTAAGCCACTGACCGCAAAGAGGTGCATCGTGCCGGTGCGCTGGAACATTTCCTTCATGTCGGCAGGCGTCTCGCCGCGCATGCCCAGGACCATGCTCACGATGAGTGCGGAGACTTCCGGCGAATCGGCGAGATCGAGCGCGAGGCGTCCGCGAATCCAATGCTGCGCGGCGATGGCGAAAAGCTGCGCGCGGTCGCCGTGATCGTGATCGACGATGCGGCAATCGGTCGCAAACCGAGCGGTCAGTTCGGAGAAAATTCCCTGACGGTGGAGATAGCTGGTGAAATCGACCTGCCCGGGATTCCTCGTGGGCTCAAGGTTTCCGGCTGAGGCCGTGAATTCCACACGATCGCCATACGCAGGCATCGCTCCCGCCCACGTCACGTTCACGACCGCGTTTGGCGTTTTCGTCGTCCCGCCAAATTCGACGGTTTCCAGCTTTGCGCGGAATTGTGCCGTCACATTTTTCGACCAAAAAGCAGGCTTCTCCGGCTCCGACCAAACGATCCCGGTCGCGCGCACGACGCGGTTTCCATTTGCGAATTCCGAGGCAAGCGAACGTGCATCGCTGTGCCCGTGTCGCAGCGTGTGCAGCGTCGCGAAAGCGATGGCGACGAGGAGCCAGCAACTCCAGGTGCGCGGTTTTACGATGACCACGCAAAACGCAATCGCGACCACCGCGAGTGCGTAGAAAACCGGCAATGCGGACTGATCCGCAATCACGATCCCGACCCCCGCCGAAAGTGCCACGCCGGATAGCGGCTGGCGTGGTCGAAAGGCGGGGAGCTTCATTCCTCTCCACGCTAAACCAATTTGCCGAAACGATGCGAGTGCCAGAATTCCTACGGCTGCACTTTCTTCCGCTGCACGTATTCCGGGTAGCGACTTTTGAGCGTGTTGAGCAGGCGCTTGGCCTCCGCTTCCTTGCCGGCTTTCTGGTAGGCCTCCACCGCTTTTTCCAGCGCGCGCGGAGTGATCTCTTCGTCGTCGATGATCACCGTCACGCTTTCGTAAATCTTCGCAGCCGGTTCAGAATTTCCCCGACCCATCTGGATGTCGCCCGTCACGATGCGACCCTCCGCGTTCAGCCTGCCTTCGGATTGCAGTGTGATCGCTTCGTCCGCCGCTTTTTGCGCGCCATCGAAATCTCTGAGCCCGATCATCGCCTGTGAAGACGCGATCAATCCCACGCAGCGCGGTCCCGGTTCCTTGACGCTTTTCAAATACGATCCCAAAGCCGGCACCGCTTCCTTGAATTTCCCGAGGTTCAATTCGCTCCGTCCGAGGTTGAGAAAATCATCCGCCTTCGCATCCTCGCGCTTGCACATCAGTTCGAGGAATTTTGCCGCCGCGCGGAAATTCTCCGACCGCACCTCTGGCTTGTCCGCGCGATCCCCGAGTTCGTAGTAGTGCATCCCCACGCCGCGCAGCACTTGCTCAGGCACCTGGCCCTTGCCGCCTGCCGTGAGATACAAATCGATCTCGCGTCCCGCCGCGTCCCAATTCTCCGCGTAATAATGCGCGAGCAAAATGCGGAGGCTCGCGCGTTCGAGATATTTTTCCTTGTCCGCATCGCGAGCGGCGCCGAGCGGCCCGGGCACGTCCTTGTAGTTCTTGCTCTCGAAAGCGACCCAGCCGATCCAGTAGTTTGCATCGGCGGCGGCGGCGGTGCCGGGGAATTCCTTCAGCAGCAGTTTGTAAGTTTCCGCCATGCCGGCATTGTCGTTTTGCTGGCCTTGAAGGATCGCCCGTTGCTCCAGCGCCGGCTCGCGTTCTTTGGCGGTCGGATACTTCGCGATGAGCTGATTCAGATCCTTCACCGCGCCCGGGATGTCTTTGCTGCGCAGCTTCGCGATGCCCCGGTGAAAATACGCCGACGCGATCGATTCGGTCGTCGGGTAGCCTTCGAGGAGTGTAGTGAAACCAGCGATCGCTTTTTCGTTGTCGCCCTTTTGCAGACTACACCATGCAAACTTGTAGAGCGCCTTCGCCTTCAGGGCACCCGTGAGTTGGCGGGAACGCGAGACGACTTCATAAACCGGCGCAGCGGCGGCGTAGTCCTGCTTTTTGAAAAGCTGTTCCGCCTTCATCAGGAAGACTTGATCGCGATTCGTACTGTCGCCGTTGTTGCCGAGAAAATATTCGATCTCTTTGAGCAAATTCTCGTTATCCGTCTGGTAAAGACAGACGAGGCGCTCGTACGCGGCATCCTTCGCATACATGCTGCCGGGCGCTTCTTTCACGAGCTGATCGTAGAGTTTCAGCGCCTCGGGGATTTTCCCGAGCTGGCGGAAAGAGTTGCCGACGAGCACGAGAAATTGCGGGCGTGAATCGACGCTGATGTCCTTCGCGCCACCGCCAAATTCGTCGACGATTTCCTGATACTTCCCATCGTTGAATCTCATCTGCACGAGGCCGATCTGCGCCACGTCCTTCCACTTGCCGATGTTCGGCATTTGCAGCGCGTTGGTGAGGCTCTCCTGCGCTTTCGCAGGCTGCTTCAGCTCCAGCAGCCACAAGCCCATGCGCACGGTGGCCTCGGCTTTCAGATCGGGATTTTCCGTCGTCTCCGCGAGCGATTGCACCTGCTTCAGCGCCTCGGCCGTGCGGCCTGCATCGCGGAACAGGACGGCGAGCGAAAGGCGGCTGGCGTCGATGAATGGATTCTCGCTCGGCGATGCGACGAGGTCCTCATAGACCATGCGTGCGTCGAGCTTCTGTCCGAGCCCTTCGAGCGTCCGACCCGTGTAAAACTTCGCCATGTTCGCGAGCTTCGGATCGCGCAGGCGCACCGAGGCTTTGCGGAACATCGGGAGCGCAGAATTGTAGTTCCGCTCCTGGTAATAAAGATCGGCAAGGCGATATGCGGCGGGGCCGATGAATTCGCCGTTCGCGAATTGATTCAGCAACGTCTCGTAGGTGTTCTTCGCCTGATTCACCGAGCCGTTCCGCCGGTACGATTCCGCGAGGCGGAAAAGCGCGACCGGCCGCTCCGGCGCGGTCGGGTAAAGACCGAGATATTTTTCGTACTCTGGCGCAGCCATTTCGAACTGGCCCTTTGCGTAATAGGAGTCGCCGATGCTGATCTGGATTTGATCTGCGGACATCGTCGTGCCACTCGGCGCGAGCCGGATTTCGCCGGTCGGATCAGGAATATCCGGCACGCCCGGTCCCGTGACTTTGAAAGGTTTTGTCGGCACCTTCGGCACCACCGGTTTTTCCACGACCGGCTTTTCGGGCGCGGGAATTCCGGGGATCGGCGCAGCGGGCACCGGTGTCGCCTTCGGCGGCGGTGCAGGCGTGGCTGCGGGTTTTTCCACCGGTGTCGCGCGTCGGACTGGCGTGCCGTCTTCCGTCGTGAATGGCTTTAACGGCGGCGCCTCCTGTGCGAGCAGTGGCTGCGCCGAGGCGATGATGGCGACAGCTGCAAAAAACCGCCGCTTCATTCCACTTTGCCGGTCGCAAACGCGACGTTCCAGATATTCGCCGCGCGGCAGGTATCGAGCACGTTCACGATATGTTTGTAATCCACGTTTTCATCGCCGCGCAGGATGATCGCGTAGTCGGGATAAAGTTTCGCGAGCTGTCTCAGCTTCGTGCCGAGTTCTTCCAGCGAAGTCGGCTTCCGATTCCACACGACCTGCCCGTCCCGCTTCACGTTGAGCACCGTCTGGTTGATGACGGGGTTCGCCTCCTTCCCGCTCTGCGCGGCAGGCACCTTCACATCCAGCTCGTTTTCCTTTTTTGCAAAGCTCCACGTCACGATGAAAAAGCAGAGCAACACGAGCAGGATGTCCACCATCGGGGCAATCTGAAAGCCGATGATATGCGGCGCTTCGCGTTTGCGAAATTTCATGCGGAAAATCGGAGGCTAAAACTCGTCTTCCACCGCGAGCCGCGATTGCTCGCGCTTCTTATGGTAGTTCAGCGCGATGAGACCCATGACGTGCGCCGAGGCGATTTCGAGATCGGAGATGAGCGACTGCACGCGATTGCGGAAGAGCGAGTAAAACGTCATCGCAATGATGCCGAGGATGAGGCCGGACGCCGTGGCAACGAGTGCTTCCGCGACGCCCCCGGCCAGCAGCACATCGCGGGATTGCGCAGCCTGACTCGCTTTTTCGCTGCCAAGAAGGCCGAAGGAATTGATCATGCCAAAGACCGTGCCGAGCAGCCCGATCATCGGGGAAAGCATGCCGATGTCCGCGAGGTAAGTCGTGCGATACTGGAGCGAAGCCGCTTGCGCGCTGCCTTCGGTCTCGGCGATGTCGCGCACCGTTTCGTAAGTGGCGTTGGGATTCTTCGTCGCGAAATCCAGCGTCCGCTGCACGACCCGCGCGACCGCTTCACTGTGCCGGCTGGAAATGGCGAGCAGCCCGAGGTAGTCGCGCTTTTTCAAAAGCACGTCCGCCGTGTTCATGTAGTGCGGCGTGAGGATGGCCCCGCGGCGCAGGGTGAAAAGATACACGAGCACGAGCATGACGGTGATGACGGAAAGGCCCGCGAGCGGGATCATCGCCCAGCCGCCGCTGCGCACGAGCTTCCAGAGATTCATCGTTCCCGCGTCACCAGCCTCCGGAGCGGGCGCGCCCGCCGAGGGGATGCGCATCAGGTCGTCGCCTGCTGCCGACGCCGTGCGGGGTTGCCCTGCGGCTTCCGCTGGAGGCGGGATCTTCGCCTTGGCCGGATCGCCGGTTTGCGCGACGGCGGACCCCTGTCCGAGCGCCGTTAGCACGGCGCACATCACGGAGAGAAATAAAGCGATGGGTTTCATGAAATTTGGTGGCGAATACTAGCCACGCGTCCAAAGGATGCAACCTTCCCGAACGACGGCGAAGGTGCGGAAAGGCAGAGGCAAACGAGCAGGCGGAGCGTTTTCATCCGCGGCATTGAAGCGGTCGCAGGATGCGATGTCGCGACGAAGTTTTTGATGTGATCGTCTCAAAGCTCTCGCATCGTCTTCGCGAATGTCCGCCGTCCGCGAAAAGCCCGATCACAAAGTGAAACTCCGCGATGTCCCGCACCAGCCGGGCGTTTACATCATGCGCGATCGTTTCAACCGCGTGATCTACGTCGGCAAAGCGCGCAGCCTGCGCAAACGCGTGAGCCAGTATTTCACGCCGAGCCGCCAGATGCGTGCCGATTTGAAAACGCGCGCGCTCATTGAGGCGATCTGGGATTTCGAGTGGCACACCGTCGCCAGCGAGCCCGAGGCGCTGCTGCTGGAAGGAAAGCTCATCAAGGAATTCCGCCCGCGCTACAACGTGAGTTTTCGCGACGACAAACGTTTCCTGCTCGTGAAATGCGAGCTGCGCGACGAGTGGCCGCGCTTCCGGCTCACGCGCGCGAAGAACGACGAAACCGCGCGCTACTTCGGCCCCTTCGCACACGCCGGCGCA
>JANLQB010000393.1:0-3986 GCA_031367565.1 Verrucomicrobiota bacterium | reverse complement strand
CGGCGACCGATCCCGCAACAGCCACCGCCCTCTCCGGTCCCCACGCCAGCGCCGACTCCCGCTCCGACGCCGGTGCCCGTGCCCACGCCGCCGCCGACTCCGTACGTGCCAAACAAACGCATGGAAGTCGGCAAAATGTTTAACGGCGCGCAAGTCCGGTCCACGCTGGAAACAGACTTCGGCGGCTCCGCGAGCGAAGTGCGCAAGGTACCGGGGAGCTACGAGGTGGACGTGAAAGTGCGCGTCAAAATCCCCAAGCCACACCAGAGCCTCGCAGAACTTGCAAAGCTCAACGACAAGCTCCCAGCCTTGCTTCCCGGCCTGCCAGCTCTTTTGGAAACCGCGAAGGTCTCGCCGTTCTGGGACGATCTTTACCGGAGCAAAACCACGCTGCTGCAAAAAAACCTCACCCGTTTCGACAACCTGCTGACCCGCCACGATCTCTTCGATTGCGAGACCGTGCTCGAACTCCAGCATCCCGAAACGAAACGTCGCGCGCTGCTCATCCAGGCCGACATGGATACCGACGGCGATGGCTCCGACAGCGACCGCGTGCCCGAGATCGACGGCTCGTCCGCCACGTTCCAACCCTTCACGAGCTATCGCTGGGCGAAGAAAACGCCCGCGCAAAATTCCTTCGTCCTGCTCCGCGAAGCCAAGCTCCGCCAATACGAAGCCGAACTCCTCACGCCCGATCTCCCGGCGACACGCGCGAACGAATTGCGAGCCGCGATGAAGACGCTGCGGTCCGACATTTCCGACCTGCGGCAATACAGCTTTCTCGTCGCGTCCACCGATCCATACGTGGTGCTACCGCTCTCCATGCTCGGGAAAAAAAACCCGTTTTCCGTCTCGATCGGCGATTACTGCGTCGTCGCGCACGGCAGCGTGCTCTACCCGGCGATCGTCGGTGATGCCGGGCCTGCGGCCAAGGTGGGCGAGGGTTCGCTGCGCATTTGCCAGCAGATCAATGCGAAGGCCAACGCCAACTTCCGGCCCGAGAGCGATCTCAAAGTCACCTACCTCTTTTTCCCCGGCACCGCCGAACCCGCCGACGTGCCCGACCTCGTGAAATGGCGCGCGCGTTGCGAGAAGCTGCTCGGCGAAATCGGCGGCTACGGCGGCGAACTTTTTAACTGGCCAGATCTCATCAAACCACCGCTGCCGACCGTTCCGGTGATCCCCGCGCCTGCCACGCCTGCCACGCCGACGCCTGCGCCCGCTGCGGTAAAATAATCCAGCTTCTGCGGTCCGGCTGGTGATGGAAGCGAGCGATCACGAGGCGCATCCAGGCGCCGCGACCGCTAACCAGAGCGGGCCGACGTTGCCAACTTGTGGCCTCGGAGAAGATGCCGTTCGATCCGCGCCAATTCTGACTTCGGCGCGACGGCCAATCGCCTCTTTACATGAAAATGCCCGGCCATAACCTCCCCGCCACTTCGCCTCCCGGGCATGGATCAAAAGCTACTTTTTCTCATCAATCGCCATTGGACGAATGCCGGGCTCGACTGGTTCATGGGCGCGCTTTCGTGCTTTGCGGCTTGGGTTCCGGTGTTCGTGGCTGCGATCGTTTTCATTTTGGTTCGGGGGAGTTTTAAGATGCGCGCGTTTCTCCTCACGGCGGCGCTCATCGTGGGGATCAATGACGGGCTCGTATCGAAAACACTGAAGCAACTCGTGGATCGGCCGCGACCGCATCAGGCGATGAACGATGTGCGGATCGTGGATTTAGCGAAGGCGTCGCCGCGGATGCTGGCACTGCTTCAGCCGGCGTCAGTGAAACTTTCCCGCGTGGAATTCGGGGAAGTGGAAGGGCGTTCGTTTCCCTCGTCGCACACGATGAATTGCTTCTCCGCCGCGCTCGTCGCGCTTTGTTTTTTTGGCCGGCGCGCGGCCTGGACCTTCGGGCTCGCGACGCTCGTCGGCTACTCGCGCATTTACACCGGCTCGCACTGGCCGAGCGATGTCGTCACTTCCGCGTTCCTCGCTTTCGGCACGACGCTGATGCTCATGGCGCTGGCCGAGCGGCTCTGGCAAAGGGCTGGGCGGCGGCTGCTGCCACAAATGCACGCGCTTCATCCCAGCCTCCTCGCTCCATGAATCCACGCCGCTGGCTCTTCGTTTTCCTCCTCGCACTCACCGCGCTCCGGCTCGTCTTCGCGGCGCAGCTCGAGCTTTTCCCCGACGAGAGCTACTACTTCATGTGGAGCGAGCGGATGGACATCTGTTACTTCAGCAAAGGGCCGGGCGTGGCCGCGGCGATCTGGATCGGCACGCATCTTTTCGGCGCGAATGAATTTGGCGTGCGCTTGCTGAGTCCGCTCTGCGGGCTGGGGACGAGCCTGCTGCTGTTCTCGTTTGCGCGGCGGCTTTATAGCGAATCGGTCGGCATTTGGGTCGCGGTGATGATCAATCTCCTGCCCGTTTTCAACGTCGGCAGTCTCGTGATTACGATCGACACGCTCTCGATCTTTTTTTGGACTGCGGCGCTCTACACCTTCTGGCTCGCGCTGGAGCGCAGCCCGGATTTTTCCAAATGGTGGCCCGCGACCGGCGCGCTGATCGGGCTCGGATTTCTCTCGAAATACACGAACGCGATGCAGCTCGTATCCGTGCTCCTGATCCTCGCGATCACTGCGAAATTCCGCCGCGAATTCCGGCGCCCCGGCTTCTGGACGCTGCTCGCGACGTTCGTGATTTTCACGCTGCCGCCGATCATTTGGAACGCCCGGCATGACTGGATCACCCTCGAACATCTTAAGGATCGCGGGGGCCTGCACAAAGGATTCGCGCTGAATTTTGGCGAACTGGCCACGTTCATCGGGCTGCATTTCGGCGTCTATTCGCCGCTCATTTTTTTGGGAATGCTGATCGCCGCCGGGTGGGGCGTGCGGCGCGCGCGTCATCAGTGGAAACCGCGATTCCTGCTCGCGTTTTCGCTCCCGCTTTTCGCGCTCTACCTCTGGCTCTCGCTGAAACAGGCAGGCGAACCGAACTGGACCGCCCCCGCCGTGATCAGCCTCGGCGTGCTCGCGGTCGCGTTCTGGCACGAACGCGCGACGACTTCGCGCGGCGCGCGAATTTTCTCCGCAACGGCGCTCGCGGTCGGACTCGTAGCGAGCCTGCTCATCATCAATCTGGACGCCGTGCGCACGATCGGAATCGCGTGGTCTTACAAACTCGATCCGGGTTCGCGAATGCGCGGCTGGCGTACCGCGGCGGCGAAGGTGGAACAGTTGCGCGCGGACTTTGAAACGCAGCTCGGCGAAAAGGTTTTCCTCATCGCGAACGAGCACGAAGTCGCCTCCATCCTCGCCTTTTACCTAAAAGACAAACGCCCCGAAGGCCCGGCGCACCCGCCCATTTACATCCCGGAATCGCAGGCGTTCGTGGACCAATACAGCTTCTGGCATCGCTACGATGAATTCGTGGACCCGGCGGAAGCGCCGCAAATTCCGCGCGACGAATATTTCACCGAAGGCGGCGTGAATCCCTTCATGGGCCGCACCGCGCTCTACATCACCGATCGACCCGAGGAAAAAGCACCGTCGGCGATCAAGGGCGGTTTCGAGCAGGTGGAGATGATCGCGTGCATCGACCAGACGCGACGCGGCCTGCCGCTGCGGCAGTTGCGCGTATTCGCCTGCCGACGTTATCGCAGTCTGCCACTTTGAAAAGAAGCTCCGAGAGTTAAGAAAGTTAATTGACGAGTTAATAAACTAAACTCATGTTCCGCGAAACATGAGCGTAAAGCCCGTCAAGAAGCTCGTCTCGCGCTGCCCTTTTTGCGAAGGGAAGCTGGAAATCAGCCGCCTCGCGTGCGTCCAGTGCGACACCTCCATCGAGACGACGCTCCCGATTCCGGCCATCTTTCGCCTGCCGCCGGACCTGCAGGAGTTCGTCATGATTTTCCTCCGCTGCCAGGGCAAAATCCGCGACGTGGAAAAGGAACTCGGCATTTCCTACCCGACCGTCATCAAGCGACT
>JANLQB010000383.1:0-4568 GCA_031367565.1 Verrucomicrobiota bacterium | reverse complement strand
GCTCGCGTGGATGAAAAACTATCCAGCGCCGCCGCGTTGCGGTAACGAGCAATATCCCCTATCGCATGTGCCACCTTGGCAACCGGTCCATCTCATCGTGAGTAATCGCGAACGCATCCCCATCTCCGCAACGCGCCTCTTCGCCGTGATCGCTCTCGCGCTGACGGCCTGCGATCATCCCGTCGCGCCGCGCATTGACAAACCGCCGCCGCCCCAGCCTCCGCGCGTGCTCGATGCTGATGTCCGCGCGGCCATTTCTCTCCTCGAAAATCCGAAGCGCAATGCGCCGGTCGCCGTCGCCTATCTGGTGTGCGCGTGCCGTCGCGTGCCGAGCGTTCCACTGGCCGGGCCGCTGCTTTATCGTGCGCTGAGCGACGGGCTCGCCGACGGGATTCCGCAGGTGAAACCGGTCACGATTTTCCCCCACGAGGGCGATGTGCGGAGCGCCGTTTTCAGCCCGGATGAATCGCGCGTGCTGGCCGTGGCGGATGATAACGCGGCTCACATTTGGGAGGTCGCGAGCGGCCAGGCGATCGGCCAACCGCTGAAGCACGAAGGCCGCGTGCGCAGCGCGGCTTTCAGCCCGGATGGGAAGCGAATTGTGACCGGCGGCGATGACAGGGTGGCGCGCTTTTGGAACGGGGCGACGGGTGAGCCTGAGGGCGAACCGCTCGCGCATGATGGCCTCGTTTTGTGCGTAGTCTTCAGCCCGGATGGATCGCGAGTGCTGACGGCGAGTAGCGATGGAAACGCGCAGCTTTGGGATGCCGCGACGGGCAAGGCGGTGGCGCGTCCACTCGTGCATGGCGATGCGGTCCTCGGCGCGAGCTTCAGCCCGGATGGCCGACGGATTCTCACCGCGAGCGCGGACTGGACGGCGCAGTCGTGGGACGCGGAAACGGGACGCCGCCTCGGCCCGCCGATGCGCCACAGCCGAGCCCGCGTTTCGTCCGCACACTTCAGCGCGGACGGGCTCGCCGTCGTGACCGCGAGCGATGATCGCTCGGCGCGGATTTGGAATGCCACGACGGGTGAACTGATCGGCGAACCGCTCTGGCACGAGCGCGCGGTCATCGGTGCCGTTTTTAATTCGGACGCCACGCGCATCCTCACCGCAAGCCTCGACGGCACGGCGCGCCTCCGCGGCACGCTCGATCGCGACGACTCCGCCATCGTGTTGAAGCATGGCGACGCAGTGCGTGCTGCGATCTTCGCACCCGGCGAACGGTGCATCGCCACCGCAAGCCAGGATCACACCGCCCGCATTTGGGACACGGAAACTGGCACGGCGATCGGCCTACCTTTTTCTCACGAGGACTCGGTGCAAAGCATCGTCTTCAACACGGACGGCACGCGCTTGCTCACCACCGCGCTCGATGGCACTGCGCGCATCTGGGACGCCGGCCCGCGCGAGGATGTGCCCGCGTGGTTCCTCGAATTTGCGGAGCGATTCACCGGCTGGAAAATCGCGGACGATGGAAAACCCATGCATCTGCCAACGCGCGAAATCCCGCCACTTCCGAACACACGGGAAGACGCGTGGACGCGACTCGCCGCAAGGCTGCTCGCACCGCCGAAACCGTAGAGTGGTCGTGGAGCGGCGGGACGCGCGCCGCTTGATGACCACTCTCGCTCGCTACTTTCCGGCCAGCACTTGCAGTTCGTGAATGGACCAGAAAAGCCCGTCCACCGCGCCCGTCTGCGTGAGCCGGATGAACTTCGCTTTCGCCGCCGGGAACTCGATCTCCGTGATCGCATCGTTGCCTTTTCCCTTCGCGACCTCGGTCCACTTTTGGCCATCGGTGGAAAGCTCGGCCTTGTATCCGCGCGGGTAGTCGCGCGGCGACGGCGTGGAGTCCAGTTCCACTCCGGCGACGGTCGCTTCCTGCGGGAGTTCGATTTGAAACCACATGCCCGGAGTTTGCGAAGCGTTAGTCGTGTAGCGCGACGACTCTTTCCCGTCGATCGCCTCCGCGCAGCCCTTGTTTTCGTGGCTCGCGGTGAGCTTCCATTCTTGGCGATTTGTGAGCGGCTGCGGGACGGCGGCGCGCAATTCCGCGACCGTCCACGGCTGCGTGCGCGCTTTGGTTTCAGCGCGAAGTTTCGCGACCTCGCCCGGCGAGATGAAGCTGGCGTGATTGCCAAAACTATTCCGCACGTAGCTGAGCACGGACGCGATCCACGCGTCATCGTTCGTCGCCATCGCGATCATCTGGCCTTCGTATTTTTTCCCGTCGATGTCGCCGACTAGGCCGTGGAGTTGCACGTAGATCGCACCGTCTTTGTGACCGAGGATCGTTTTCGATCCGGCCAGCGCGGGCGCGAGTCGAGCGCCAGGTGCGGCCCCGATCATCGGCATCCCCTTCCCGTCCGCACCGTGGCACGCGGTGCAAAGCGTCTGGTAGGTCACCTCGCCAGCCTTGAGCTGCTTTTTCTGCTCGGGCGTAAATTCGATTTTCGCGATCGTCTCCGACGGATGCAGCACGGAGTCCGCGATGCTTTTTAGACCGACGGATGGATTCGCCGCCGCGAGCGTTTCGAGCATGGTTTTCCAGTTTGGAAAATCGAGCAGCTTCGCCGTGAGCGCGGCCTGAATGACGACGTCGGCATCCTGGTCCGCCGTCATCGTCTGCACGTCAGCGGCGAAGGATTTGTCGCCCGCTTGGTAAAGCGACTCGCTCACGCGGATCGCGGTCGCGCGCACTTGCGGATTCGCGTCTTTTATCTTCTCGCGAACGAGCGCGGCGTCGAGTGCGCCGAGACCTTCCAGCGTCCAGAGCGCGTGCATTTGTGCGAGATAGTTTTTGCTGCCGCGTGCCATCGCGGCGAGTGCGGGCGCGACGGATTTGTCGCCGCGCAAGATGAGTAATTTCTGCGCGGTGTCGCGCCACCAGCCGTTCGGGTGTTCGAGATGCGCGACGAGTTGCGCAGGCTTTTCGTCGTTCATATGCGGCAGCGGGCCGGGCTTCGTCGTGTCATGCACGAGCCGGTAAATACGCCCGTATCCGACCACATTTTGAAACGCGTATTGCTCCACGACCTTCCGCAGATAGGCCCCTTCGCGCACCCAGTTTCCCTCCTGAATAATGCCGCGATACATGTCCACGATGTAGAGCGTGCCATCCGGCGCGGTCGTGAGATTCAGCGGGCGAAAACACGGATCAGTCGAGCGCAGGAACTCCGATTTCGCGTCCTGATAAGGATTACTCAGCGTCGTGAGCCCGCCTTTCGATTCCACCACCGAGCGCCGCACGAGCCGCCCCACGGGCTCGCCAAAAAACACATTCCCGCGCAACTCCTCCGGCAACCGGTCACCGCGATATACTTCGATCCCGGCGGTCGCCGTGAAATGATTCAGCGTCTTGTCCTCGGGCCGAAAGCGACCCGTCCCGCCCTGCACATCCGCCATCCCGACGAGCGGCCATACCACATCAAAGCCGGGCGCAAACCGCTCCTTCGGACTGAACGCTCCATACACGACCGGCACCTGAAAACTCATCGGCCCGGTCTCGCCGCCCGCGTTGACAAAATACACTTTACCGTGGTCGTCCTGACAAAGTCCCCACTGCCCATTGTTCGCCGCTGCCGGTTCCTTGACCGCGCCCTTCTCCGACCAGCGCAGACGGTAGTTGTTGTAGGTCGAGTAGATGCCGTTATCGATCGCCCACAGAAGCCCGTTTGGCTGATGCTCCAGATTTCCGCCGCGAGCGCCGCCGATGAAAAACGGCTCCTTTTTATCCGACACACCGTCGCCATCCGTATCGGTGTAAATGAAGAGATCGTTCGTGTCCGTCTCGCCAATGATGGCACGGCCTTTATCCAGCGGCAGCAGCATGCGTGGGAGTTTCAGGTTATCCGCGAAGATCGTGTGTTGGTCGTACACGCCGTCGCCTTTCGACGACCAGTGCAGCGATACGCGGCTCACGGGATCGAGTTCGTTCTTTCCCTCGATGTCCTGCATGTAGCTGCGCATCTCCGCGACAAACATGCGCCCATCGCCGTCGAAGCTCGCGATGACCGGCTCTTTAATCTGCGGCTCGCTCAGCACGAGTTCGAGATGGTAGCCGGGCGGCAATTGAATGGACGCGATCGTCTCCGCTGGCGTGTGCGCTTTCACCGGCGGCATCGGCGGAAAAGCGTCATCGGCGAAGCTGGCGGAAGACAGCGCGACGACGGTGGCGAGGGAAAGGATCGTGGAATTAGGAGGCATGTTTCTGGCGGAGTGAAATCGGGAGGGGTGAGGCGGGCGGCAAATGCGCCGCACCGGACAACTCAAATATCCGCAAAGCCTTAGCGGCTGACAATCCTCATTGCCGCGACGCATTGACAGCGCGGCGGAAACTTCCAAGATCGCCGCCGTTGCTTTCCTCCACCCGCCATTTCGGACGCTTCCTCCTCATTTTCGCGCTGCTCCTTAGCGGCGGGACGCATTGGCTCGTCCTGCAATCTATCGCGTGGACCGCGATGATCGTGACGCGCGCGAGTGAGACTTCGCTGGTCGATGCGGTGAAGGGAACTTTCGACGGCGCGCACCCGTGCGGGCTTTGCCAAAAGATCGGCGAAGGACG
>JANLQB010000365.1:0-1694 GCA_031367565.1 Verrucomicrobiota bacterium | reverse complement strand
GGTGAGCGGCGATGGCGTGCGGCTCCAGCAGGTGTTTTGGAACGTGCTCAAAAACGCGATCAAGTTCACGCCGCCGGGCGGGCGGATCACGATCCGTTCGTGGAACGAAGGCGGTCGCCTGCGCGTGGCGACGACCGATACAGGGCTCGGGATCACCGCGGAAGAAATGCCGCGCATTTTCACGGCCTTCATGCAGGGCCGCGAGGCGTCGTCGGCGCGCTTTGGCGGGCTCGGGCTCGGGCTCTCAATCACGGCGCTGCTCGTGCAGGAACATGGCGGAAAGATTTGGGCCGAAAGCGCGGGCCGCGATCAGGGCGCGACTTTTCACCTTGAACTTCCGCTCGCCGCCGCAGCCTCGCCAAAAGCGCTCGCGCTGCCGGCGGCGGCGGCGGTGGGGAGGGGTTTGCGCATCCTGCTGGTCGAGGATCACGAAGACACGCGCGCCGTTTTGCAGCGGCTGATGACGCGCTGGGGCCACGAAATGACAGGCGTGGCCTCGCTGGCGCAGACTCGCGAAGCGCTCGCCACCGGCACCTTCGATCTGCTGCTCAGCGATATCGGGCTGCCGGATGGAACGGGCTACGATGTCGTGGCGGTGCTGCGCGAAAAGTCAGCCATTCCCGCAGTGGCGATGAGCGGTTTTGGCATGGAGGCCGACCGCGCTCGGGCGCTCGCCGCGGGTTTTGCCGAGCACGTCGTGAAGCCGATCACCGCCGAACGGCTGCGCGAGTTGCTCACTCAGTTTGCGTCGGCGTAGGCGCGATCGTGCAGTCCCGCAGCGCCGTCTCCAGGCAACCGGGGCAGATGCCGTGGGAGAAATCCGTGCCGGTCCGCACGTGGATGTAGCTTTCGATTTCCTGCCAGTAGTCGTCGTCATCGCGGATCTTTTTGCAATACATGCAGATCGGCAGAAGGCGCTTGAGCTGACGGACTTCTTCCAGCGTTTTCTCTAGCGCGGTGATGCGGTCTTCCAAGCGCTCCTCCAGCGCGAGCACGCGCTCGCCACTGCGTATCCGCGCGAGCAGGTGCGCCTTGTCGGCTGGCTTGCCCAGGAAATCGTCCGCCCCGGCATTGAGCGCCAAAAGCAAGTCTGCCGGAGAATCGCGCGCGGTCACCATGATGACGTAAATGTAGCGCCGGATCGGGATCGAACGCAGGAGACGGCAGACATCGAGGCCGTCGAGTTTTGGCATCTCCCAATCGAGCAGCACAATGGACGGCGGATCCGGTTCGATAAGGATGTCGAGCGCGGCCTGCCCGTCGCTCGCCGCCTCGGTAGTGTAGCCGTGCCGTTGCAGGAGAAAAACGAGGGCTTTGAGGGTGCGATCGTCGTCATCCACGACGAGGATGCGGGTGGAAGGCGGTGGGGGCGCTAGCTGGGAAAGGCTCATTACACTCATCTAGGCGGCTCGTTAGCTTTCCCTTGCGGAAAAAATTGGATTCAGTCGGCGGTTCGCTTCGCTGCTTCACCGCGCTGCACGCGCTCGTAGGCTGCGCGGGCGGCGGCGCGTGCTTCGTCCCAGTGCAGCTTTTCCGTGCTCGGGGTTTCTGCTTCGGCGTCGGCTTTTTGCGGTCCGCCTTCGTATTCCATGCGGAGATCGGCCTCGCGTTCGTCAAAGGTCTGGCCTTCGCGGAAGCCCGTGTAGCCGGCGCGGTAAGCGGGCGCGAACGCATCGAAAGGCTGCTCGCCTGTG
>JANLQB010000359.1:0-8708 GCA_031367565.1 Verrucomicrobiota bacterium | reverse complement strand
TTTTTTAGGCCCGGTTCTCAGTCTGCACGGAGCAGCGCCTAGACTTTATTGTTGTCCTCCGTGCGAGCGCAGCGTGGTCGGAAAGGGAAAGCAGTGTGCTTGCAGGAGTGGCGAAGCGCGGATTGCGCGGATAAATCCGTGCCAATCCACCAGTTCGGGATCACCACCGGAACGCCGTCACCAATGCCCATCGCCCTCATCACGCTCGTCGATCGCGACCGGCAGTTTTTCAAATCGCAGATCGGACTGCCTGCGGATCTCGCCAAGGCGCGCCAGACACCACGCAGCATTTCCATCTGCGGACACGTCGTCGCGAAGAATCAGGTGATGGTCATCGAAGACCTCGCGTGCGACCGGCGTTTTGCGAACAATCCACTGCTCAAAGAGCACGGCATTCGTTTCTACGCGGGGGTCCCGCTCCTCACGCCGAGTGGCCAGACCATCGGCGCGCTCTGCCTGATGGATTTGAAGCCGCGCCAGATCACCGAGCGCGAAAAGCGTCTGCTCCTCGAATATGCCAGCGAAGTAATGGAAGAGATCTCCAAGCGCACCCCGCAAACACCCGCAGGCATCCCTTCCACAGCGGGCGCGACCGCATCGGCGCGGCTAATCCATGGGCAGACGGCTGAAACAATCTCGGGCAGCGATTCTACAGCGTGATAACCGATCCCCGAAACGCTGCCCACCCCCGCGCTTGGTTCCTCCTCGCCTGCGTCATCTATTTGCTGGGCACGATCATGCCCAGCACCCGCGCCGTGAGTCAGGAATCGAAGTCCACCGCCCGCGAAGACGGAACCCCGGCGAAGTCCCATCCTCCCCGAAAGAAAAAAACCGCGTCCGCCAAGACCGAGGACGTTTCCCCGGTCACGCCGAAGCCCAAGCCCAAGGTCGATCCCGACCCCGACTTGGGACCCAGAAAGAAGGCGCCGGTCGTGGAGGGCGAGGAGAGTCCGCTCCCGCCGGAGAAAACAATCCGCGCCCCGGCGGCCACCATCGAAGCGGAGCAACTCGGGGATTTTGCTGCCCAGCCCCCTGCGGTGCAGCAGCTCATTTTGGCGGCTCTGGCCCTGACCAAACTGAATCTCACCTACACCTATGGCTCGTCCGATCCGGCCAGCGGTGGGATGGATTGCTCCGGGACGATTTACCATCTGGTGCGTTCCCGAGGCTTCAAGGACGTGCCCCGCGATTCCAGTTCGCAATATATCTGGGCGCGCCAGCGGGGCCAATTTTTCGCCGTGGTCAGCACCGAGGCCGATGGCTTCGAGTTCAAAGACCTGCAACCCGGCGACCTGATGTTTTGGAGCGGCACCTATCAGACGGGACGCGCCGTGCCGATCTCGCATGTCATGCTTTATCTCGGGCGCGAAAAAGCTGGCGGCAAGCGAGTCATGTTTGGCTCTAGCGATGGCCGGAGCTATAACGGAATCCAGCGGCGGGGCGTCAGCGTCTTCGATTTCAACATGCCGAAAATGGACCCTGCCAAACCGGACAAGCATGTGGATTTTGTCGGCTACGCCCGCATCCCCGCCCTCCGCGACTCCCTCACCGTCGCGGTCGCGGCTTCCAAGGCCGCCGTCGGGGCTGCCAAGATCCCAGCTCTGGCCCTCAAGAAAGAGCCCCCCTTGCCCGAGGAGGTTCCCGCGCCGGCGCTGATCCCGTTCGATGCCCTCCGCGAACCACAACGCGGCAGTCCGGAGCGAAGGGCCATCATGGATGCCTTGCGCGCAGACAAATTCCCGGGGAAGTCAAACGAGGTGATCTTCCAGGTGCAATCCCTCAAGGCGCACAACGGCTGGGCGTGGGCCGAAGTGACTCCGCAGACTCCCGGCGGCAAAGTCGTAGCCTACCGTTTCTCCGCGCTTCTGCATCTCGAGGACGGACAATGGAAAACGATGGACCTGGGTCACTCACCCGCGCGCTGGAAAGCCGGAGATTCTATCTCGATGAAAAGGCTGGCCGAACTGTTCCCCGGCGCGCCAGCGGACATCCTGCCGAAACTGCGGGAATGAATTTGAGGGCCTATTTGTTCTGATTGCTCCCGCGCGACTTTCCCCGCGGGCGAATCAGACAGCGCGCGGGCCCGCCGTGCCTCGAATAAGATCACTCTGAGGACACTGAGAGCCCCTTGGCGATGCGCTGGGAAATGGGGGCGCGAGAACGGGGGGGCGCCCGCTCGGGCAAAGCCATACTATGCCATGGGCAGAACCTCGGTCGGCGCTGGCGGCACACTGGGCGGCGTCGATGCTGCTGCGATGGTCGCTGTAGTCAGCCCAATCTCGCCCGGAGCTGGTCATTGATGAGCATGGCACGGCTGTTCGGCACGATCCCGGAACCGAACTGGCGCGCGTAATCTTTGGTAATCTCCGGGATCAGTGCGACCACCACCGCCCGCTGCCCCGATTTACGGGTATGAGATTTTTCGCATATGTCCTCGGCTTTTTGATTTTGATCGGCGGCCTTGCGTGGGGAGCCATCGAGGCAGGAGCGCCGCAACTCTGGGTGATGATCGGGTCGATGATCCTCTTCGGAATTGGCATCATCACGGGCGCGAGTCGTACGCGGGTCCATCGGCCCGGCGGGGACGTTACCGTGGTGCATGACAACGACGAAATTTAGCTGGCTTGGTCTTGTCTCGGTGCGCCCCTCATGCCTCCGCGTCACCTGCTTCCGTTGTTAAAAGACGCCGCCTTCGATTGGGTAAGTGATGGCGCGATGCGCCTCAGTTCGTCGCTCGCCTATTACGCGATTTTCTCGCTGGCGCCATTGCTCGTAATCGTCATCTCGATGGCTGGACTGGTCTTCGACGAGGATGCGGCGCGTGGTCAGATCTCGCAGCAAATCGCCACTCTCGCCGGTACCGGTGCGGGGAAAGCAATTCAGTCGGCAGGGCAATCGAGCGCGGCGCAGAAAGCGAATGGCGTACTGGCCACGGTCCTCAGCACGGCGTTGCTGTTATTCGGTGCTTCCACGGTTTTTGCGGAATTGAAGGACGCGCTGAATACGATTTGGGGTGTGGTGGTGAAGCAGGGGCGGCCGTTTTTTACTCTTGTGCATGACCGTTTCTTTTCGTTCTCGATCGTACTGGCAATCGGGTTTCTTTTGCTCGTCTCGCTGATCATCAGCGTCCTGCTCGCGGCATTGGGACTCTACATGAGCGGTCGCTTTCAACTCCCACCCGCAGTCTGGCCGACGTGGGACTTCGTTATTTCGTTCGCGGTCGTCAGCGGCCTGTTTGCGATGATCTTTAAGCTTCTGCCCAACGTGCGACTCCTCTGGCAGGACGTGTGGCTCGGGGCGGTCGCCACTTCGCTGCTTTTCACGCTCGGAAAATTTGCCATCGCCTACTACCTTGCAACCAGCAGCGTCGCCTCCAGCTTCGGTGCAGCCGGGTCGGTCGTGATCGTGCTGGCGTGGATTTACTACTCCGCCTGCATCTTGTTCTTCGGCGCGGAGATTACGAAAGGTTACGCGCGCAAGTTCGGGTCTGGAATCGTGCCGAACAGCCACGCCGTGCTCATTGATTACCTTCTCCGGGCGAGACTGGGGCTGACCGCAGCGACTATCGAGGCTGTCTCCACGCCGCCCAGTCTTCCGCCACAACCGACTGAGCTGTCCGATAGAGACGTCAGGTTGCCGTGAGCGCTGTCGTGATGATTGTTTTATCGCCCATGTTCCTCTCCTATCCCCACCGCTTGGATTCCCGCCCGACAACGGCGTGCGTTGCTCGATTTGCGCGCACGCCGTTTCTACTCACCCGCGCGTTCGCGCTTACTCCCGAACGCTAGTTGGCAGCCTATTAAGAAATCCACGTCAATGCGCATTTTTATCCGCTCCTATTGCGAATGGTGCAAACATGAACGCCGCTTTAGCAAACGCGGGGTTGATCATCGAAGCCACCTGTTGTTTACATTATTCACGCTGGGAGGGTGGGGGCCACTGTGGCTTCTTCTATCGATGCGTTCCTGTTCTCAGCAGTGGTCTTGCACACGTTGCGGGTCGCAGCTCGCAAAGCACGAGCCACGGTTGACGGCGCAGCGCTCTTCCCTCAAACAGCCCCTTGAGGTGAAATTGTGAGTTTGTCACAATGGCAGGGCTTCGAGGGCAGCGTGAAAGCGTATCTGCGTGAGATCGGGCACGTTCCCCTTTTGAGTGTGGATGCCGAGCGAGAGGTGGCGGCCCGAAGTCGAGATGGTGATCCCGCCGCGCGCGACCTGATGATTCGCTCGAATCTCAGATTGGTCATCACGATCGCTCGGCAACATGCTCATCGGGGAATGCCGATAGAAGATCTTATAGCGGAAGGAAACTTGGGGCTTCTTGACGCTGTGGAAAAATTCGACCCCGATCGCCCCAGTCGGTTTGCGTCATACGCTGGCTGGTGGATCAGTAAAAGTATCCATCAGGCACTGGCCAACAATCAAACCATTCGAGTTCCCGAACACATTACTGCACGGATCATCAAAATGCGGAGAGTTTCCGCCCAGATGACCTTTGAGCTTGGGAGACCGCCGACGGAGGATGAACTGTCCGAGGAACTGGGCCTGCCCGTCGCGCGCGTCGAAGCGTTGAAGAGGGCGTCGTTCACAACTGCATCGCTGGATGCGCCCGTGGGAAGTGCTGACGATGGGGAACTTCGGGACCTGGTTTCTGATTCCGAAGCGCGAACACCCCTTGAGGAAACCCTGCTCCACAATCAAGTGGGTGCCCTCAATGATGCTCTCCTGTTGCTCCCGGAGCGACAACGCCACGTTATTGCGCAGCGGTTTGGGTTGGGAGGGACCAGCGAAAAGACCCTTGAGGAGATCGCGAGTGAAATGGGGTGTACTCGCGAACGCGTGCGCCAGTTGGAAGTAATCGCGCTACGAAAACTCCGGCGTATCTTCCGTGAGCGGGAATGTTTTCCCAAGGCCTTCTCGGGCGAGTTTTACAAAAGTTCGCCGACCGCGTCGGGGTGCTCTCACTAACCCGGATATTTCATCTTTTGGGCAACAAGTTAGCGAAGTCTACGGTACTAATGCTACGATTGTAGTTTTTATGTCGCGCCGATCAACGTCGGGATCAGCGCCGTTAACCTTCACGGCTTCATCCCACAGCACCGAGTCTGCACCGAGCTTGGGCCGGTAGTAAAACTTCACGAAGCGCGAAACGCCTTGTGCGTCGATAAGCCGAAAGGTGTGAACGCCAAAGCCTTCGATCATCCGCCGCGAACCCGGGATGCCACGATCAGACATCGCCCACATCAGCATGGACTCGGGAGTGAGAGAAACGAGGATCAGGAAATTGTGTCGCTGGAGGCTCACGGTGGCGAGGACTTCGTCCAGGAGCAGCTCGAGATCGGGCAGGTCGAGATTGTGCCGGATGCCGTGGATGGGCCGCCCCACGTCGGTCGCGAGCAGATTGAAAAGCTTCACCGCCACTGGCGTGAAGCGAACCACGGTGAGATCGCGCACGATGCGCGAAAAATCACCGGTTCCCGCCGTGGCGATGAGCGGCTACGGCATGGAGGCCGACCTCGCGCGCACGCAAGCCGCGGGCTTCGCCAAGCACATCGTAAAACCCGTCACCGCCGAAGTGCTGCGCAAAGTGCTCACACGCTTAGCCGCAGATTAGCCGCGGACGGAAAATCCTGCCGCGTCCGCGCGGCGCAGTCCGGGCAGATGCCGTGGGAAAAATCCGTGCCGGTGTGCTCGTGGATGTAGGCGTCGATTTCCTGCCAGTAATCGCCGTCTTCGCGGACTTTCTTGCAATACATGCAGATCGGTAGAAGGCGCTCGAGCTGGCTCACGAGTTCGAGCGACGCTTGCAGCTCGGCGATGCGTTCTTCGAGTCGGCCTTCGAGTGCCAGCACACGCTCACCGCTGCGCATTCGGGCGAGGAGTTGTGCGGTGTCGGCGGGCTTGCCGAGAAAATCATCCGCTCCAGCAGCAAACGCAGCCAGCAAATCCTCGGCGGAGTCGCGCGCGGTAACCATGATGACGTAGATGTAGCGTTGCAGCGGCATCGCGCGCAGGAGTCGGCAGACATCAAGCCCGTTGAGCTTCGGCATTTCCCAATCGAGCAGCACGATTGTCGGAGGGTCCGGCTGCGTGAGAATATCCAGTGCCGCCTGTCCATCATTGGCGACGGTCGCGGTGTAACCGTGGCGCTGGAGAAGAAAGATGAGCGCCCTCTGCGTTTTCGCATCATCCTCCGCCACGAGGACGCGCACGGGTGGAAGTGGAACGTCCGGTTGGTTGGGCTTCATACCAAAGGAATCGCAGGTCCCATTCAGGCGGACGCCCGAGGTTCGGATCGGGCGAAAAGAATGTGTGGATTCGCACGACCACTCGCGCGGCATCTGGCGAAAACATTTCTGCAAACTGCAAACTTACAAACCTCAAATCACCACCCACATCGCATGAAACTCAAAACGCTCGCAGACCTTTTCCACCAGGAACTCAAAGACCTCTACAGCGCCGAAACGCAACTCGTGAAAGCCCTGCCAAAAATGGCGAAGGCCGCCACGCACGAAGACTTGAAAGCCGGCTTCGAGGAGCACCTCGAAGAGACCAAGGGCCATGTCCAGCGCCTCGAAAAAATCGGCAAAGATCTCGGCCTGACCCTTACCGGCCACAAGTGCAAGGCCATGCAGGGCCTCGTCGAAGAAGGCAGCGACATGATCCACGAAGACGCCGAGGACACCGTGCGCGACGCCGGACTCATCGGCGCGGCGCAGCGCGTCGAGCACTACGAGATGGCCGGCTACGGCACCGCGCGCGCTCTCGCTACTTGTCTCGGTCACGACGAAGCCGCAGAGATTCTCGGCGAGACTCTCGAAGAAGAGCGCGCCGCAGATGAAAAACTGACCGAGCTCGCCGAAAGCGCCATCAATGCCGAAGCCGCCGAAGCCCCGCAAGCCGGCGACTAGCCAATCCGGGAGCCCCGCGGCGGCACGGGTCGCCATGTCTGCGCAGGCCGTAAGCGATCCATTGCTGATGGCAGGCCACGCCGCTGCGTTCCCTACAATTTCCGCGAGGGCGTGCGGGGGTCGTGAAACTCTTCGCCCGCCCCATCCCGCATCCACCATTCCTATGCTGAAAAGGGAAACCTGCGGCAACGAATACGACAAGGCTTTCACCGTGACGATGGATAGCCAGTCGTTTGCATTCGAAAGCTTCGAGTGCGCAATTGAGCGGTTCGCGCCGGTCTGTGCGCGTTGTCGCTGCCGGTTCATCGGACACGGCGTTGAAGCGGCGGACGAAGTCCATTGCTGCGCCCACTGCGCCGCGCACGCCAGAGAAAAATCGCTGCGCGAACGATCGCCATGAAACTCCACCATTCGCCACGTGGCTGCGTGGCTCATCTCATGGCGACGTGCGCGACCACCGGCAGCAAGCCGCTGCGCGCCGCGCCGCAAGTGGACCTGCGCCGCTACATGGGCGAGTGGCGCGTGATCGCGTGCGTGGGGAATTCCGTAGAGCGCGATTTTGTGGATGCCACCGAGAGCTACGCTCTGCGCGACGATGGCAATATCGGCGTTACTTTTCGCTGGCGCGAAAAGCATTTCTCGACGCCCGCGAAAACGCATGAGTTCATCGGCTGGCCTGTCGATTCACACAATGCGCGATGGAAGATGCGCCTCGTCGCGTTTTTCACGGCGAGCTACGTCATTCTCGCCGTGCATCCCAAATACGAGTGGGCGGCGGTGGGACATCCCTCGCGTAAATTCGGGTGGGTATTCGCGCGCGAGCGTACGATGGACGACGCGACTTACGACGAAATCATGCAGGTCTTCCAGGAGCAGGGCTACGACATCCGGCAGTTCATCAAAGTGCCGCAGCTTACCTTTGAAACCGTGCAGCGTGGCGCGTGAAAAAACATTTGCGGTATGCGCTGGCGCGCGGCGCAAAAATGCCCGAGCGCGATGAAGTCGTCCCCGGATTCGAAGTCCGAAGCGAGTTTCGCCATCACGCATCCGTGGGTGCCGACGTGCGTGGTCGCGGTGCTCGGCGCCTCCTGAATAAACACCTGCCCGTGGTCAACTACAGCCCGCTGGCTTTCATGCTGCTCTGGCCAGCCGTGATCGTCGATGGGTTCCGTCTCACACGACCTGCGCACGCTGCTCACCGCGATGCTTGGCTGGACGGCGATGCTCATCGAGGACGCGCAAGGCAACGAACAGCGGCGGGGGCTCGAAGTCATCAGCCGCAATACCAAAGCGCAGCGGCAACTTATCGAGGATTTGCTCGATATGAGCCGCATCCTGTCCGGCAAGATGCGCGTCGAGTCGCAGTCGGTGCTGCTCGGGCAGGTTGTTGGCGCGGCCATCGAGACGGTCGCGCACGCGGCGGAAGCGCGCGGCGTGAAGCTTCTCTCGCAGATTGAAAATTGCGAGGAGCCCGTCCAGGCCGACGCGGACCGGCTCCAGCAGATCGTTTGGCACCTCCTCAACCGCGCCGTGAAATTCACGCCCTCCGGCGGCCAGGTGATCGTGAAGGCGCAAGGCGCGGGCGACGAAGCGCGGTTCATCGTGACCGACACAGGCAGGGTATGGCTTCCGAATTCGTGCCGCACGTCTTCGAGCATTTCCGGCAGGAAAACGGCGAGACCACGCACAAAGCAGCCGGACTGGGCTCAGCCTAGCCATCGTGAAACATCTGGTTGAACTGCACGGAGGCACGATCACCGCGCACAGCGACGGCTTGGGCAAAGGCTCCGTCCTCACC
>JANLQB010000323.1:0-2454 GCA_031367565.1 Verrucomicrobiota bacterium | reverse complement strand
CGGCGACCGGATCGTGGGGCTGCAATTCCATCCTGAAATCGCGGTGCTCACGCCCGCCGATCTTGACGCTCTGAAAACGCCGCCGGGCCGCTTCGTGCAGACGGGCGAGCAATTGCTCGCGACGCCGCACGATGTGCAGATGGTGCGCGCGGCGCTCTTCGGCTTGCTCGATGCGCTCGCGAGCTAATCGAGGAACGCCTGCTTCGGATTCGAGCGCAGGTGCTTGATGATCGCGTCCATGAATTGCGCGCCAAATTCATCCAGTTTCCTAGCGCCGACGCCGGTCACATTGGCAAAGGCGCGCTCCTCCGTCGGATAGTCGCGCGCCATCACGCGCAGCGACACATCGCCGAAAATCACATAGGCGGGCACGTTGCGCGAGTCGGCGATTTCGCGGCGGAGTTGGCGCAGCGTTTCGAAAAGCATTTCGTCGCAGGCGATTTCGCCGGTGTATTTGCGACGGCGTCCGCTCGCGTCGCGATCCGGCTTGCCGAGAGCGCGCGGAGGCGGGCGGGTGAGCGTCACCTGGCCGCGCTCTTTTAAAAATCGCAGGCCGTCCTCGGTCATCGCGATCGTGGGAAATTCGCCATCCGCCTGCCGCAGAAAGCCAAGCCGCACCAGCTCGCGCCCAAAGGCCAGCCACTCACTGCGCGTGTGCTCCTTCCCAATGCCATACGTGCGGAGTTGGTCGTGCTTCCATTTGCGGATGCGCTCGCTGTCCGCGCCGGTCAGCACTTCGACGTGATGATTCAGTCCAAACGTCGCGCTCTTCGAGAACGAAGCATCGCGAGCGCGCCACACGGTCGAGAGCAGTTTTTGCGCAGCCACGGTGCCGTCGAAGGTGTCGCGCGGCGTGAGGCAGTTGTCGCACGCGCCGCAGTTCGCCTCGGGAAAAGTTTCGCCGAAATACGAGAGTAAATCACCCCGGCGGCACCCCGCGCATTCCGCATAGTGGACCATCCGCTGGAGCTGCGCGCGGGCGACGCGGCGCTCTTCGGGATCGGTCTTTTCGTCGATGAAACTGATCTGCTTCGCGACATCGCCGTGGCCGAAAAGAAGCAAGCATTCGCCGGGTAAACCATCGCGTCCCGCGCGCCCGGTTTCCTGATAGTAGCCTTCGATGTTCTTCGGCAAATCGTGGTGAATCACGAAGCGCACGTTCGGCTTATTGATCCCCATGCCGAACGCGATCGTCGCGCAAATCACGCGCACCTCATCGCGCAAAAACAGCTCCTGATTTTCCGCGCGCACCTTGTCCGGAAGCCCCGCGTGATAAGGCCGCGCCTGCACCCCATCCTCCGCCAGTTTTTCCGCCACGGACTCCGCCGCCTTCCGGCTGAAGCAATACACGATGCCGCACTCGCCCTTCCGCGCGCGGATGAAGCGCAGCACCTGCGCATACGCGCCCTCCTTGGGCACCACGCGATATGTGAGATTGGGCCGGTTAAAACTCGCGACGTAACACCGCGCGTCGCCCATGTGGAGTTGCTCGACGATGTCCGTCCGCACGCGATCCGTCGCCGTGGCGGTGAGGGCCATGAAAGGCACGCCGGGTAGGTGCTGCCGCAGCGCTGCGATCTGGCGGTATTCGGGTCGAAAATCGTGGCCCCATTCCGAAATGCAATGCGCCTCGTCGATCGCCACCTGCTCTACCTTCCACTCGCGCAGCCGTTCGAGAAAAGTCGGAGCCATCAGCCGCTCCGGCGCGACGTAGAGCAGCCGATACTTCCCGTTGTAAAGCCCGCTCAGCCGCTCCTTCGACGCCTTTTCGCCGAGCGTGCTGTTTAAGAACGTCGCCGGAATCCCCGCCGTCTCCAGCGCATCGACCTGATCTTTCATCAGCGCGATCAGCGGTGAAACCACCAGCGTCAGCCCCTCGCGGATCAAGGCTGGCAACTGAAAGCAGAGCGATTTTCCCCCGCCGGTCGGCAGCAGCGCGAAGACATCGCGGCCCGCGAGCGCATCGTTGATGATCTCCTCCTGCAGCGGGCGGAAGGAGTCGTAGCCGAAGGCCGACTTGAGCGTGGAAAGGAGAGGCATTCTGGGAAAATCCGAAATCCGAATATCGAAATCCGAAGCAAATTCAAAACATCGGAAATCAGGAAACGGCTGGCGAGCGCGTTATCCGTTTTCCCGCTGACAAATCATTCGGATTTGTTTCGGATTTCGAGATTCCAGTTTCGGATTTCCGCCTCAGCGTTTCGGCGGTGGCACTAGCACCCACTGCATCCCCGCCGCTTTCGCCGCCGCGATCCCCGTCGCCGTGTCTTCGAAAACGAGGCACTTCTCCGGCGCGACACCGAGCCGCATCGCCGCTTCCAGAAACGGATCCGGCGCGGGTTTCCCGCGCTGATAATCTTCCGAGCACACGATCGTCTGGAAAAGATCCACGATCCCCAGCGCCCGGAGCGTATTCACCACGATCCGCCGATGCCCGCCCGAAGCCACCGCCAT
>JANLQB010000284.1:0-7839 GCA_031367565.1 Verrucomicrobiota bacterium | reverse complement strand
CTTGAATGAACTTGCCGGAGCCCCGCTCGATCGCACTCAGCTCTTCGAGATTTGCGCCGAACTCGAAGGCCATCCCGACAACGCCGCGCCCGCCGCCTTCGGAGGTTTCACCGTCGCCGGGGGAAAAGAAGTCGCGCGTTTTGAAGTTGGCCCCGAGCTGCACTTCGTGATGCTCATCCCCGATTTCGAAATCGCCACCCCCGACGCCCGCCGCGCGCTTCCCGACACTATCGACCGCCTCAAAGCCGCCCGTTCCTGCGCCAACGCGTGCCGCATCACCGCCGCCTTCGCCTCTGGCGAATACGAAATGCTCGAAGGCGCATTCGAGGATCATCTCCACCAGCCATACCGCGAAAAAGCGCTCATCCCCTTCCTGACGAAAGTCATCACCGCCGGTGAAAGCGCCGGAGCCCTCGGCGGCTTCCTCAGCGGCAGCGGCTCCACGATCTGCTGCGTGACGCTCGAAAATCCCGACGCCGTGATGCGCGCCATGATCGCCGCCGCCCCGACCGGAGCCCGCGGCATCATCACGCAGGCGGATAACTGCGGCGCGGGGCAAGTCTAACCGTTCCACATTCCGCACTTCTACTTCCGACTTCCCCCGATGCGCCGCCAGCTCGACGAGTTTGAACAGTTCGCCATCGACGTCATCCTCGAGCGTCGGTACGGCAAACGCGCATTCCTGCTCCGCTGGTTCCTCCTCGCGCTCTCGACCCTTTTCCGCGGCATCGTCCAGATGCGACTCTGGCTCTACCGCCACCGCCTCCTGCGCGAGCGCAATCCCGGCGTGATGGTCATCTCCATCGGCAATCTCACCGTCGGCGGTACCGGCAAAACGCCCGTCGTCGAAATGTTCGCGCGCACTTTGCAGGACGGTGGCCGGCGCGTCGCCATCCTCTCGCGCGGCTACAAGGCGAAAAAGCCGCCGCTTTTCCGCCGGCTCCAGCGGAAATGGCTCGGCATGGAGCGCCGCAAACCGCGCGTCGTGCATGACGGGCAAACGCTCCTCCTTGATTCGCGCTTCGCCGGAGACGAGCCCTTCATGCTCGCGAAGAGCCTCGGCGATGTCGTCGTCCTTTCGTATAAAGACCGCGTCCGGTCCGCGCTCTACGCCATCCAGAAACTCGGCTGCGACACCCTCATCCTCGACGACGGAATGCAATACCTCGCGCTCCGTCACCGCCTCGAAATCTGCCTCATCGACCGGCAGGCACCGTTCGGAAATGAATACCTCCTCCCGCGCGGAACGCTGCGCGAACCGCCCGCCAATCTACGCCGCGCCAACTACGTCTTCATCACCAAATGCGCCGACGCCGACAACGTCGAACTCATCAAGCGCATCCGCGAATACAACCGCACCGCCGAAATCATCCAAACCACGCATCAGGCGCTCTACCTGCAAAATCTTTTCACCGGCGAGCGCCTCCCGCTCAGCGTGCTTCAGGGCAAATTCGTCGCGGCCATCAGCGGCATCGCGCGCCCCGAAAGCTTCGAGGAAAAGCTCACGCAACTCGGCGCGGAACTCGTCTTTTCCAAACAGTTCGCCGACCACCATCGCTTCACTGATCAGGAGTTGAAAGAGTTCCACGAACGCTGCGTCCGCCGCGATCTCGACTTTGCCGTCACGACCGAAAAAGACGCCGTCCGCTTTCCGATAAAGTTCGACGCCCAAGATGTCCCCATCGTTTTTCTAAGAGTGGAAATCGAAATCCTCAGCGGTCACGAAAGCTGGCAAAAACTCGTAGCCCGAATCTGCGAACCCCAGCCGCTCGTCGCGCCGGAGCGTTTCTACGTTTGAAATCGCCTCCCGACTCGCCTTCCCATCCGTGCGTGCCGATGAAAAACGAATCGCGACTCGAAATGAAACAGCGCATCCGGGCGTTGACGGCGGAGGAACGGGCACGCGCTTCGGAGAAAATTTGCGCCGCGATCGAGCGCGATGAGGCGTGGAAATCGGCGCGGGTGGTCGCGGCGTTTTTGCCGATTCCGAGTGAGCCGCAGATTGGCCGGTTGCTGGAAAAGATGGCGGTCTGCATTCCGCGCGTGCGCGGAGAAAAGTGTGATCTCGTTTTGCTGGCGCACGGCCATTCCCATGACTGGCGGCTCGCCGCGCCGGAGATCGATGCCCTTCCGGCCATCGACCTCGCGACCGTCGATCTCATTCTCGTTCCCGGCCTCGCCTTTACGGAGGACGGGCGGCGGCTCGGGCGGGGAGGGGGATACTACGATCGACTGCTCGCAAATCTCCCGGCGCGCGCGCGGCGCATCGGCGTTTGTTTCCACGCCCAGATCGTCGCGTCCCTGCCCACCGAAGCGCACGATCAGCGCGTCGAGCGCGTGATCACGGAATCAAGCCTCGCCTGATCTCGCGGGGCGCGACGGCACGCGCAATTCAAAGGTCGGGATGCGCGTGAAGACCGGCTCGCCGCTGTCCGTCGTGCCAAAAAACGCACCCTCGGCGACGCTGTCCGTCGCGATCACATGATAGCTGTTATACGAAAAATGTTCGCCCGTCTCGATACGCGGGAATTTTCCCACGACCCCATCGCCCTCGACCACGATGCGCTGATCGTCCGCATCGGTGACGACCCATTTGCGGCCTTTGATTTGCACGGTCTCGGGCGAGTCGTTGTGGATGGTGATGAAATACACGAACGGATACGGCCGGTCTTCCGGCGCATCGAGGTGCGGCATAAAAACGACGCGGTCGATCGTGGTGCGCAGTCCTTCCAGTTCGCGAATCGCAGTGGGCATGTGCGGGCAGGTTAAGCGCGAATGCGGGGATGACAAACTTCCGCGCAAAATTCGATGAATGTTTTCGGAGTGTGCCGAGTCTCAGTTTCCCGCCCCACTTTTATGCAACACGCCCGTTCTCTCGCTCTCGTGCTGGCCGCGCTCGCGGCTCCGCTTTTTCCCAAAACCGCCCGCGCCGAAGTCGAAGTCTCGTTTGAATATTTTCAGGAAGTGCTCTCGCCGCTCGGCGAATGGATCGAGGTCGCGGACTACGGGCGTTGCTGGCGACCCACGGGCGTTGCGGAGGACTGGGCGCCTTACACGGATGGCTACTGGGCTTACACGGATGCGGGCTGGACTTGGGTGAGCTACGAGGATTGGGGCGGGATCACTTATCATTACGGGCGCTGGATTCATCACGTGGATGAAGGCTGGGTTTGGGTGCCGGAATACGCGTGGGGTCCGGCGTGGGTTTCGTGGCGCTCGAATGATGATTACGTCGGCTGGGCTCCGCTGCCGCCGGAGGCGCGTTGGGAGGAAAGCACAGGCTTCAGCACCTGGGTCGATACGAGCTACGACATCGGGCCGGACAGCTATCGCTTTTGCCACACACGCGATTTTGGGTCGCCAGTGCTCGCACCGGTTTGCGTACCTTACACGGAAAATGTGGTGATCATTCAGAACACGTTTAACTGCACCAACATCACGTTCAACCGCCACGCGTCGGTCGTGTTCTGCGGGGGGCCAAATTTGCAGTTCATCAATGAACACTGCCACCGTCCGATCCCTTCGCTGAAACTGCTGTGTGAAGACCGCGAGGTGCGCGGCCCGCACGGGAATCGTCAGCCGCAAATCGTGCGTGGAAACCAGATCGCGCTGTATGCGCCTCGGGTGCAAAGACCCGTCGATTTACAAGCGCTGCCGACCACGCCGCGGCGCGTGCTGGGCGCGGATAAAATCAATCGCGGTTGGTCGGGCGTGCCTGATCTTGCGGCGCAGCAGCAGATCAAAGAACGGTTGCAAAAACAGACCGCGGGATTGAACCCGCGCACGGCTCCGGCGCGTCCGGTTCGGCCTGCGGACTTGAGCACGGTACCGGTGAAAGCGATGCCGAATGCGCCTTCGCCAAATGGGATCGTGCGTGATCGGAATGCACCGCCGCGCAATCCAGTCCGCCCGCTCGGCCAGCCGCAACGGCCCGTCGTGGCGAATCCGCCGTCCGCGACGCCCGCTCCGAATAATTCCGTCGCTTCCGCGCAGAATCCGCCGGTCGTCGGCGAGCGCGTCCGCCCGCAGCGCGAGCGTCCGATTTTGCAGCCGCAATCTTTCCAAAACGACACGCCGAAACCGCAAACCGCCGCGCGTGCGCCGCAAGTGGCCGTGCCGGATGAAAGTTCGCGCACTGCCGAAATCGAACGCATCCGGATTCAACGCGAACAGCAGCACCAGCAGGAAAACGCCCGCCGCGCCGCCATCGCGCGTCAGCAGCAGGAGGATGCGCAACGCTCGAATGAGCTTCGCAATCGGGAGGCGCAGCAGCAGGAGCGGGAAAACGAACACCACATCGTCGCAGAGCGCAGCCAGCGCGTGCAGGAGCAGCGTCAGCGGTCGCAGGCCGACCCGGCGAACGCGCAGCAACAGGAAGCGCATCGGCAGCAACTCCTCCAGCAACGCCAGCAAGCCGTCGCGCAGCAACCGCAGGAAAACGCGAGCCGCGCCGTCGCGATGCGTCAACAACAAGAGGCAGCGCAGCGGTCGAACGAGATGCGCCGGCAGCAGCAGATCGAGCAACAGCAGGCAGGGCAGCGCACGAATGAAATCCGCTCGCCACAGTCGCAGCAGGCCGAAGTCGCGCCGCGACGTCAGGAAGCTGTGCCGCGGTCGAACGAGATGCGTCAGCAACCACAGCAAGTGCGGCAGGCCGAAGCGCCGCGCCGCCAGGAGGTCGTGCAACCTTCCCGTCCCGCGCCGCCGCCGCCGCAGACGCCATCGCCACCGAGTCGCTCGCAATCGCGGGACAGCGATGACGACAAAAAGAAGGGGCATTCCGGTCGCTAAGCCGGCCGGCCTTTCCCGCGAAATCGCGCTAGCCGAGGGCGAATCGGCATGCGAGGGTCCGCGCTCTTTTCAATGAAATCCAAAGGCACCCTCACCCTCACCGTCGTTGTTTCACTCTTTGCCGCCGAATTTCTGATCGGCGCGGATGCGGCTAAAAAACCCGCCGCTCCCGCCGCTCCCGCCGCGGCCGCACCCGCTCCGGCTGCTGCGGAAAAGCCCGTCGAGGTTTTGCCAAAGATCGTCGCCACCGTGGAAGGGACCGACATCACGAGGAGCGAATTCGAGCAAACGCTCAATGCTTTCATGGCCCAGCGCGGCCGGGAAGGCGGGAACGTTCCCGAGGCGCAGAAGCCGGCGCTCTACAAAATGGTGCTGGATGATTTGATCGTGGATCGCCTGATTTCGAAGCGTTCCGCCGAGGTGAAAATCGCCGATGCTGATGTGGATAAGGAACTGGAAGGTGTGCGGAAAAACTTCCCGTCCGAGGAGGAACTCAACACGCAGCTCACTAAATCCGGCCAGACGATGGAACGCCTGCGCGAAAACATCCGCACGAATCTGCGCCAGCGCCGGTGGGTGGACGATCAGCTCAAGGGGAAAGACGAAGTGAGCGACGCGGAGGCGGAGGATTTCTACAAGAAGAACACCGATCAGTTCAAATCGCCGGAAAAAGTGCGCGCGAGCCACATCCTCGTGGCGGTGCCGATGGATGCCGCGCCGGAAGTGGTGGCCGAGAAGGAGAAGATCGCGAAGAGTCTGCTGGAGCGGGTGAAGAAGGGTGAAGATTTCGCGAAACTCGCGGCGGAGAAATCCGAAGACCCGAGCGCGAAGCAGAACAGCGGCGACCTCGATTTTTTCGCGAAGGAGCAAATGGTGCCGGAGTTCGCGGATGCCGCTTTCAAGATGAAGCAAGACGAAGTGAGTTCGGAGCCGGTGCGCAGCCAGTTTGGGTATCACCTCATCAAAATGACCGGCCGCAAGGACGCAGAAACGATGACGCTTGAGGCCGTGAAGCCGCAACTGATGGGCTATCTCAAGAACCAAAAGAAGCAGCAGGAGATCGAGAAAGTCGTGAAGGACATGCGGGCAAAGGCCGATGTGAAAATCAATCTTCCTGAACCAGCACCCGTGAGCGCGACCACCGAACCCGTCACCGCGCCACCCGCGCCGGGGAAATAATTTCCGTCGCTTCGCCTTTCCGCGAAGCGACGCGATGCTGGTATAAAAATGCGGTCAAATGCATTGATGATCGTTGGCAATACTGGTCAGATTTCTGAGAAGCGCGTCTCGCTGCGCTGAGACCCGAAACGAACCCACATGGCCCGCAAATCTCGTAAAAACGTCGGCATCATTGGCCTCGGCATCATCGGCACCCGCGTGGCGCAATCTTTGCGCGCGGCGGGGTTCCAGGTGTTTGTGTGGAATCGCACGCCGAAGCCCGCACCGAACTTTCTCGGCTCGCCAGTCGAGGTCGCGGAGATTTGCGATGTCATCCAGATTTTCGTCGCGGATTCGCAGGCGCTTTTTCAGGTTATCGACGCCTTTGGCGGAGCGCTCACGGAGAATCACACGATCTTGTGCAGCGGGACGGTGGGACCCGAGGCGACGATCGAGGCTTCGCGGCTGGTGAAGGCGAAAGGTGCGAAGTTTCTGGATGCGCCTTTTACCGGGAGCAAACTCGCGGCGGAGAAGAGCCAGCTCGTTTATTACATCGGCGGTGAGGATGCGACTTTCAAAAAAGCGGAGCCGATGCTGAAGGCGTCCAGCAAGGCCATCGTGCGGTGCGGGGAAATCGGGCACGCGGCGGTGCTGAAAGTCGCGACGAATATGATCACCGCCGTGACGACGCAGACGCTCGCCGAAGCGCTCGCGCTAGTGACGAAGGCGGGGCTTTCGCCCGCGACTTTTGCGACGGCGATCGAAAACAATGCCTGCCGCTCCGGCACCACAGACATCAAGCTGCCGAAGATGGTTGCCGCAGATTACGACCCGCATTTTTCGCTGAAGCACATGTTTAAGGACGTGCAGCTCGCGATCCACCTGGCGAACGCGCTCGATATCGAAGTGCCTGCGACCACGGTGACGGCGGGCGTGATGTACGGCGCACTGAATCACGGCTGGGCTGACTTGGATTTCTCGGCGATTTTCAAGTTGTACGACGGCACTTTCCCCGTCTCTCGAGTCGAGCCGCCGCCCCAAATCGAAAGCGTGCGGCCTGCGTTTACGGAGGAGGAAATCGCGAATCCTGCCGAAGCGCCGGTTTCCAACGGCGAAATGAAGCCGATGGAAGTCGTGGCCGACGTACCAAAGGACGCAAAGCCTGCAGGCGAGGTGGCGCCGGACGAGATGAATCTCACGGGGAAAACGGACGCGATTACGGATGAAAAGGAAACGGGCGACGAAAAGAAGAGCAAGCCGTTCAACCGGATCAAACGCTTCTTTTCAGCGTCCGGAAAATAGGCGGCGCGGACTCGCGAAATGAGCTTCCTGGCGGATCGGTATCGGAGGTTTTTGGAAGTGGGCGGGATCGCGGATTTGAGCGACCGGCTGAAGCTCCGGCTCACCGGCGCGGATCGCGTCCGCTATTTAAACGGGCAGGTGACAGCGAACGTGCAAAAGCTCGCGCCTGGCGAAGCCCTGCCTGCTTGCCTGACGACGGCGAAAGGGCGGCTGTGCGCGGACATTTTCATCCATGCGACGGCGGATGCGCTCTACGTGGATGCGGACGCTGCCGTGCGCGAAACGCTGCCGCCGCGGCTGGAGCGATACATCATTTCCGACGACGTCACGCTCAATGATGTCACCTCGGAATATCGACTCCTGCACGTCCTCGGTCCAGCGCGCGACCGCATCCCCGATGGTCCGACTTTCGCGCGCGTCGATCGCTTTGGCCGGCCCGGCCTTGATTGGTGGACGAGCGCCGCGGGCTTCGAGCAAGTGCGGACGGAATTCACGGCGAACATTCTGATGCTCGACGAACCTTTCACCGAATCGCTGCGTATCGAAGCCGGCATCCCGCGCTGGGGCCGCGAACTGGATGAAAATACG
>JANLQB010000216.1:0-1575 GCA_031367565.1 Verrucomicrobiota bacterium | reverse complement strand
GTCGGATATGTCGGTGACGGTTTGGCAGACGATGGCGCTGCGCGCGGCGAAAAATGCGGGGCTCGATGTGCCGAAGGGGGCGATCGAGGATGCGGTGAAATACATCAAACGCTGCTACGAACCGGATGCCGGCAAGGATGGTAACACGAAGCTCGGGGGGTTTGGGTATCAGGGAAAAGGGCGTGAGCTTTCGACGACGGCGGAGGGGTTGCTGGCGCTGCAAGTTTGCGGGGACTACGATTCAGAAGAGGTGAAATCGGCGAGTGACCGGCTCTTAAAAAGCGGGGTGACGGAGAATGAGAAGTGGCTGTTTTACCTGACGTATTATTACGCGCAGGGAATGTATCAGCGCGGTGGGAAGCACGCGGAGGCGGGACGTAAAGTGGTGGCGGATGTCTTGCTGCCGATGCAGAATCGCGATGGATCTTGGGAGGGAAAAGGTGGCGAGGAGCGGGGCGGGGGAAAGGTGTATGCGACGGCGATGGCGGTGCTGAGTCTGGCGGTGAAGAATCACTATTTGCCGATTTATCAGCGGTGATGAATTGGATGGGTGGAGCACTCGACCTGAGTGCTGTTCGCGGCGACCCGCCGCGAATGCTGAGACGGCTCTGGACTTGGGGAGAGCGTTGAAGTTTCGGACTTGGTTCTAACAGCGACATCAACCGGGGTGTTCCCGGCGGGTCGCCGGAAACTGCACTCGGGCTAAGTGCTCCACCCTTTGTTCTACTTCGCGAACTCCAGCCAGCCGAAACGGTCGGGCGTGTGGAAGGTGTTTGTGAGCGTCGGGCTGAAGGCGACGAAGCCACTCGTGGCCGTGTCGTGGCGGTAGAAATTGATGCGCCACCTTGCGCCGGGCTCGGGGGATTTTTGGGCGAGGGATTTCATCGGGATTCGTACTTCGACTTGCCAGACGTGTTTCTCTTCATCGACGGAGACGGCGGTGTTCATCCCGCTGTTCCATCCGAAATCTTTGTTCTGCGGTTCGCACGAAAGATCGAGCCAGTCGCCGTTCGGAGCCCATTCGTATTCGGTGTAGCGCGGGAGTTCGCTGGCGATGAAGGCCTCGACGACATCCTTGTCCCAAATGCCGACGCGCTCCTCCTTTTGCGCGGGCTCGAAGGTAGTTAGTTTCGTGAACGGGCATTCGTAGGCTAGATAGAGAAAGTCATTCGTCCAAAGCGCGCGGACGCTCGTGCTGATGTCCGCGCGCGGCGTCGAGTCGTTCGATTGGTAGTCGAGATGCGCGGGCGCGGCTTGTTTCCATTCGGGTTCGTCCAGCTTTCCATCGGGCGCGAAGTCCCGTTCAATGCGCGTGGCTTTGATGACGGGCAGCGGCAGCGATCGGGCGAGCAGTTGGCGCGCGTTGTCGAAATAGATTTTGCGCAGCGGCTCCGGCGGGAGCGCGATGGAGTTGATATTCCAATCGCCTTGGATCGGCGTCATGTGCGGCCAGTCGCGGTCGGCGGTTTCGAGCCAGCGCCAGCACTTTTTGTAAAAGGTCAGCGCGTCCTCGTCGGTCGGGCGCTCGGCGTCGCCGCTGGAGCCGAGGATGAGCTTTTCCGTCACCATGAAATC
>JANLQB010000163.1:0-2392 GCA_031367565.1 Verrucomicrobiota bacterium | reverse complement strand
TTCGGTGCGGGATCGACCGGCGGCGGAGGAGCCGGTGCCGCCAGAGTTGGATTGGGATTTGTGGATCGGGCCGGCGCCGATGCGGCCTTACAACAGCGTCTATTTTCCGGGGCCGAAATGGTATCGCTGGTGGGATTTCGGCAACGGCACGATGAGCGATCTCGGATCGCACTGGAACGATCTGCCTTTCTGGGCGCTGAAGCTGGATGCACCGCTGACGATCGAGGCGAGCGGGCCGCCACCGCATGCGGAAATCGCGCCGGCCTCGATGAGTGCGACGTATCAATACGGGCCGCGCGGCGAGATGCCGGCGGTGAAGCTGACGTGGTATCAGGGCTCGATGAAACCGCCGCAGATCGCGGAGAAGCTGATCCCTGCTTGGGGCAGCGGCGTCCTCTTCGTCGGCGACAAAGGAATGCTGCTTTCCGATTACGACAAACATGTGCTGCTGCCGGAGAAACAGTTTGCCGATTTTGCACGCCCGCCGCAGACGATCGCGGACTCGATCGGGCATCACAAAGAATGGCTGCACGGGTGCAAAACGGGGGCGCCAACGACGTGCAATTTCGCCTACAGCGGCCCGCTGACGGAGGCGAATCATCTCGGCAATCTCGCGTTTCGCGCGGGGAAAAAGATCGAGTGGGACGCGAAGACGATGCGGATCCCGAACGCGCCGGACGCGGAGCGTTTCCTCGGTCGCGAATATCGTAAAGGCTGGACGCTCGCTTAATTTATGAAGCTGCCAATTTTCACGATCGCGCTGGGAATGTGGATGGGCACAGCCGTCGCGGAGGAGGAAGGTTTCGCGCCGATGTTTAACGGGCGCGATCTTTCGGGCTGGGTGAACGTGAACTGTTCTCCCGAAACGTGGGCGGTGCGGGATGGGATGATCGCCTGCACAGGCCACCCGACGGGCGCGCTGCGGACCGAGCGCCAATACGAAAACTTCATCATGGAAGTGGAGTGGCGGCATCTGAAGAACGCGGGAAACGCCGGTATCTTCCTCTGGGCGTCGCCGATCGCCGCGCCCGCGGTTCCGTTTCTTCGCGCGATCGAAGTGCAAGTGCTCGATCACGGCTACGGCAACACCGACAGCTACACGACGCACGGCGATGTGTTCCCGATCCACGGCGCGACGATGAAGCCGTTCGGGCGGCACAACGGGATGCGGAGTTTTCCGAGCGAGTCGCGCAGTAAACCGTCGCCGGAGTGGAATCACTATCGGATCGAGTGCAATGCGGGCGTGCTGCGGCTGAGCGTGAACGGAAAAGAAGTGAGCGGCGGCGAGGAGGCCCAGTGGCGAAAGGGCTATATCGGTCTCGAAAGCGAAGGTTCGCCAGTCGAGTGGCGCAACCTGCGGATCAAGGAACTGCCTGCCTCCGGCGCGACCGCCGAACAGACCGCGCCTGAAGCGCAGGGGCATCGTCCGCTTTACAACGGCGCGGATTTGCGTGGCTGGAACTGCAAGACACCCGATCGCTGGAAACCAAGCGACTGGCAGCTCGTGCTGAGCAAAGGCCCGGCGACGGAACCGTTGTGGACGGACGCTGAGGTCGGCGATTGCGAAGTGATCCTCGATTGCCTCCCCGGCGAAACTCCGCCCACCGTCCTCGTGCGCAGGACCGATGCGACGACGACTTTGCCGCTGGCCGGAACGCCAGGGAAATGGGGACGTTTCACGATCACGATCAAAGGCGGCGAATGCACCGTGCAACTCGGCAGTGAAACGAAGCGCATCCCGCTGGAAGGCACTTCACCGAAACATGCGCTCGGACTCGGCGGCGCGGGCGCGACTTTTGCGAACATCTACGCGCGCCCACGGTGAGCGCTACGTGAGGCAGGGCAGGCCGTCGCCCATATCCACGAATGTCCCTGGGATTTCCGCAAAGTCTCGCGAAGCGAGCCAGACCGCTTGGCGGCAGAAGAGGAAGCGCGCGTGGCCGAATTCCGTCCAGCCGGCGAGTTCGGTGAGCGCGTGCATTTCCTCGAAGCTGAAGGCGCGGCGCGCGGAGAGGCGACCGTCGAATTTCGTCATGGGATCGGTGTAGATCGCGGCGGTCACGGCCCAGATTCCGGCGGTGGTGAGCGGGCTGCGTTCGAGGTCGGCGACGAGGACGAAACGCGTGGAAAGTTCGCGGCAGCGGCGCAGGAGAAGCGCGGCGTTTTCGTCGCTGAAATGATGCAGCGCGAGCGAGCAGTGGACGAAGTCGTAGCGCAGCGTGGTGTCGTATTTCAGCGCGTCGGATTGGTGGAACTGGATCTCGGGATAGTCGGCGCACTTTTCCTTTGCGATGGCGAGCGTCGAAGGCTGGGAATCGACGGCGTCGATGTGCAGCGCGATGCCGCGCGGGCGCGCCCAATCGACCATGACGCGTGGCAAATCCGCCGCGCC
>JANLQB010000146.1:0-5303 GCA_031367565.1 Verrucomicrobiota bacterium | reverse complement strand
TGACGCAGCGGGCGACGCAGAATGGCGGGCTGCTCGTGGTGCGGCATGGCTACCTTGTCTTTGAAAAGTATTTCGGGCGCGCGAGTCGGGAGGCGAATCCGGACATGGCTTCGACGGGGAAGGCGTACACGAGCATCGTTTGCGGGATCATGCTCAGCGAGTTTCGGGACAAGATTCCCGAGGGTTTGGACACGAAGGTTTTCACGGAGAAATATCTACCGGAGGCGTTCCCGCTCGATGATCCGCGCAAGGCGGACATCACGCTTGGGCAACTGCTGTGCATGACGGCGGGCTATAATGGCGAGGGTGGCGGGCCGACGAATGTGGTGCGCGGCGTGGCGTCGCCGGGGAAGGCGGTGCCAGGGCAGGATATCCGCGATCTCGACAGGTCATCGCTCCGCGTGCCGCTGTGGACGGAGCCGGGCGCGGGGTATTCGTATTCGTCGCCCGCGCCGCACATCGCGTCGATGGTGCTCCGGCGGGTGACGGGGATGGAGCTGCAGGATTTCATCGGCGAACGGCTGGCGAAGCCGATGGGCTGGGGCGCGTGGGGTTACTGCCTACATCGTGGCGAATTTCTAATGCCGCACGCGAATGGCGCGGGGAGCATCGCGGTCCATGCGACGGATGCGCTGCGGTTTGGCTACTGCCTTTTACACGAGGGGAAATGGGGCGAGCGGCAGCTCGTGCCGGCGGATTACCTCGCGAAATGTCACGAGGCGTCGCCTTTCAATCCGCACACGCCGTTCTCGTTGCAATTCGAGCACAATGCTGACGGTCACGTGATCGCCGCGCCTCGCGATGCGTTTTACAAATCGGGCGCCGGTGGGTTTGGGCTGTTCGTGGTGCCGTCGCTGGATGTGGTGATTTACAAGCTTGGCGGGAACAATGGGCAGTATGAACCGGCGCTGACGGGCATCCCGCAGCCGGTGGCGGATACTTCGCGGGATGAGTGGAAGCCGATCGCGCGCACGCCTTTTAATGAGGGGAGTTTGGGCGGGGATGATGGGTTGCGGCGCGTGCTGGAATATGTGACGGCGGCGGTGCGCGACTGAGTTTCCTTTTGCAAACGGTGCAGGCGCTCCATAGCTTCCCCGCACCATGGCACGCCGCGCCAGTTCCTCCGCAAATCCCCTTTGGTTCGTTGCCGCCCTTTTACTGGCGCTTTGCGCGATCGGGGGCGGATTTTTCATGTTCAATCGCTCCGGCGATCCGTATCGCACGATGACGGCGCTGCCGGTCGCGGATTATTTGGAAAACTCGAACAGCCTGCGCGGCAACACTTACAAACTGGATGCGACGATTTCCCAGTCGATCGAATGGTCGCCGACGGCGGGCCGGCTTTTCAGCGTGGATGTCGGGCCGGAGGTGCTGCCGATCCTCATCCCAGCGTCGTTGAATCACATCAATCTCGATCGTGGGCAGCGGTATTATTTTAAAATCCAGGTCGGCGACAAAGGCGTGCTGACGGCGCAGGATGTGAAGAAAGTATGAAGATGAAAAGTCGAAGGCCGCAGGTCGAAGGTCGAACGCCGCGGGCGACACGTTTGCTGCGCGGGATGTTGGGATATTCGGTCTTGGGAATTTTCAGCACGCTGCTTGCGCAGGTGCCGGATGCGCCGCTCGGGCCTCCGGGAGCGGTCGCGCCTGCGCCCGCTTCGCCAGCGGCACCGGCGACTGCGCCTGCGGGAAATACCGGGACTTTTCTCGGGAAAGATGTCCCGAAATTTGACCCAAAATCCGAGCTGCTGACCTGGGATGGAAAGAGCTGGAACATCAATAACAACCGCGTCTTTCAGGCCCGGTTTGAGAAGTATCTGAACGCGCCGGAGGAGACGGATGCGAACTCGGTGAACTACCAGAAGATCGTCTCCGAAATCCTCGCCCGCCTCGCGCCCGGAAACGCCTCGCGCGAGAATGTGGACTACGCGTTTCGCCTGCTCGGGCGTGCGGCGACGTACGAGCCGGATGCGCGTTTGTGCGAGACGATCGCGGATACGGTGTATTCCGCGTGGCGTTCGCAGAGGGCGATGAACCGGCTGGCGTCCGCCAACGTGGCGCTCGAAGAAGAGCGCAAGAAGCACGAGTGGAACGCGCGCCTCGCCGGGCAGGACAAGACGATCGAGCAAAAGTCGGGCTCTTCCAGCAAGAGCGGCGACGTGGTGAATTCGACTGAGACGAAAACCGTAATGTCGATCACGCCGTACGCCACGCGGCTCGTGGAGACGATGGCGCAGATCAAGGCGAACCAGCTCAAGAGCGCGCTCACGGAGGTCGAGGTAAAGCTCCAGTTTCAGGCGTTGATGTCGCAGATGTTCCTGCAACGCCGCTATCAGCACGTCCTCATCGCCACGCGTTTCTACCGCGCCGTCTTCGCCGATGGCGACACGAAGCTGACACTCGGCAAGGATGCGAAGGATCTTTTTGAGAAAAGCACGGGCTCGCCGCCGACGGTGAGCACCCTCGATGCGCTCGCGAACGAGGCCATCCGCGATGTGCGCGAGGGCGTGAAATCGTATGAGTTTCTCGTGGAAAATCACGAGTTGGAGAGCGGCACGAAGCGGCTCGCCGAGGCGCTCACCGTGGGCGAATACGTACCCGAGATTCGCACCCTGCCGCGCGCGAAAAAGCGGCTTGCGCTGGAGTTCACGCAGAAGTCGAATCAACTCCTCGGCGCGATGGAGGCGAAAGATTACGCCACGGCGGAAACGCTGATGGCCGGGCTCGCGAAGACCGCGAAAGACTTCGATGGCACGCAGGCCAAGGCGCTCATCGAAAGCTCGCGGCGTGGTGCAAAAATGCACCTCCTCACCGCACGCAACGCCGCGCAGACCAACGACCAGAAGACGCTGAAGGAATCGCTCACCGCCGCCACCGAACTCTGGCCGATGAATCCGGCGCTCGCGGAGTTTTCTGAAAAAATCTTCGACCAAGGCGACGTGCAGCTTCGCGCGTTGAACGATTTCGACGCGCTGCTCAGCCAGAAAAACTACCGGCAGATTTTCGATGATCAGGCGCGCTACATTGCGGCGATTGCGCTTCATCCCGACCGGGAGCCGAAGCTCAAGCAGGTCATTCAAAACATTCAGACGATTGAGACCGCGCTCCTCCGCGCGCAGGAAATGAAGCGCCAGAGCAATTTCGCGGGCGCATGGGAAAGCGTGGAGAAAATCGCGCCCGATTTTCCCGAAGACACGAAGCTCAATCAGATGCGAGCCGATCTCACCTCGCTCGCCGCCGATTTCGTCCGCACCGTCCGCACCGCGCAGGAGCTGGAGAAAAAAGAGCAGGTTGGCTCGTCGCTCGCGTGGTTTTTGAAGGCGCAAAAAATTTATCCCGCGAGCGATTTTGCAACCGAGGGAGTCGGTCGCTTGAAGAAGCGGATTCTGCCGGAAGGGTAGGCCGCCGCTCCTTGGTTCTCCGCGATAATCTTTATCCCGCCCCGGTTTTCGCCTTGTCGAATCTCTCCCGCGCATGGACTCTGCCGCCATGAATTCACCGCAAGCCGGAGGCCCGTCCGCGGATGGCGCTGCTTCCGTCTGCGGGAGCCGTCAGCCGATGAAACTGGGCGACTTACAAAAGACGATCACCATGGCGCAAATCGCCAAGGCTGCGGGCGTCTCGCAGGGTGCCATTTCGTCGCTTTTGAACGACCGCGACTACGGCATCCGCGTCAGTGAAAAGACGCGCGAACGCGTTTTTAAAGTCTGCCGCGAGATGGGTTACCTGCCGAACGACCTGCGGGCCGTCGTCCGCATGTATCCCGAGCTGGGGGAATTCGCGCTCCTCGTTTCCACGAAATATGCCGGCGGCCTGGCGCATCCTTTTGTCTCCCGCATCGCGGCTGCGGCGCTCGCCGCCGTGCCCGAGACGCTCGGTAGCATCGCGATCGGGTTTTACGACGAAACGCTCGATTACACCGCTGCGCCGGACCGCCTCCCGCACCCCGTCGCCACCGGCACGGTCTCAAAATTCATCTTCATCGGGCCCCCCAACGCCTCGCTCATCCAGACCGTCACCAAGCGCGGCCACGCCGTCGTCGCCCTCGGCCCCAATGTGGCGCTTCCGGGCGTCCACAGCATTGCGTTCGATCTCACCGCCGCCTCCCAGCTCGCTATCGAGCACCTTTACAAGCTCGGCCACAAGCGCCTCGCCATCGTCTCCGGCCCGTTTGGTTCTGCCGATGTCGCGATCAATGAACTCAATCGAGGCATCTGCATCGCGTGTGAAAAACTCGGCCTGACCGTCGAGCCGCACAACATTCTCTACGGCGAACTCACCGCCGCCGCCGGAGCCGCCGCGCTCACCGCACTCCTCGGTCTCAAGACCGACGCCACCGCCATCTTCTGCCTCAGCGACAGCGCCGCCGCCGGCATCCTCGCTTATGCCGATACCATCGGCAGGAAGATCCCGGGCTCGCTGAGCCTCCTCGCATGTGGCGATGACCCTTTGGCTTCCCTCCTGACCCCGGCCCTCACGACCATCCATCTTCCCGTCGAGGAAATGGCTGCCCACGGCGTTCAGCTTTTGGAAAATCTCACTCGCGGTCGCGGCCTTGAGGATCCGCAGAAAACCGTTTTTCCCGTCCATGTGGTCGAACGCGCCACCTGTGCCCCGCCGAAAACTGCATAATTTCCGCACTTTATGAAACCGGTCCATCTCCAATACATCGCCACCGGCCTCGCCGCCCTCTGCGCCATACTCGGCCTTACGCTGCTCATCTTGGGCAGCTCCGCCCGCAGTCTCCAAGGCGAGCTCCGCACGCTTCAGGCCCGGTTCGAAGGCCAGAGCGAACAGATCAACGCCGCCATCGCGATCCGCCAGCAGGTCATCCCGAATCTTTTTGCCGACCTCGCCAAAAACCCCGAAGACGTCACCATCAAAGCCCTCCTCTCCAAACACGGCGCAAACCCCGGAACTGGAAAATAAATCCATGGATTACCCCGATTCTCCGCGCACGTCGCCGCTCATCATCCCATTCATCCTGCTGTCCGTCGCCGTGCTTTTCTCCCTCATCTGGCAAATTGCCACCCTCCAAGCGCAGCGCAGCACGTTCAAATCGACCAAGGTGCAACTCGCCGAAGCGATCAAGCAGCGCGAGCCTCAAGTCGCCCAGGCCACCGAAATTAAGAGCCGCCTCGAAGTTCTGGCGAATGATCTTCTCGAACTCGCAAAGACGAATCCCGCGGCCGCCGCCATCGTTAAAAAATACGACATTCAGCGGAACCTCAGAGCAGCCGGGTCCGCGCCGGCGGCCGGGAAATAGGCGGCGCTAGCCGGCTTTGCGGGCGACGTAAACCGTG
>JANLQB010000134.1:0-3052 GCA_031367565.1 Verrucomicrobiota bacterium | reverse complement strand
ACCATCTCGCTGCTGCCGATGTTGATGGGCTCGATGAAATCGCTGTTCGTCAGCATCTGCGTCCCCTTCAAGCAGTCGTCGATATACATGAAACTGCGGGTCTGATCGCCCGAGCCCCAGATTTCGATCTCGTGTTTCCCGCTCAGCTTCGCGGCGATGACTTTCCGGCAAACCGCCGCCGGCGCCTTCTCGCGGCCTCCGTCGTAAGTGCCGTTCGGGCCATAGACATTGTGGTAGCGGGCGATGCGCGTCTGCACGCCGAAATCCTCGCGAAAATGCCGGCACATGCGCTCGCTGAAAAGTTTCTCCCAGCCGTAGCCATCCTCGGGCAGCGCGGGATACGCGTCCTCTTCCTTCAGCGCCGTATGGTTCGGGTCCTTCTGCTTGTCGCCGTTATAGACGCACGCGCTGGAGGCGTAAAAGAAGCGCTTCACGCCAAACTTTTTCGCCGCGAGCAGCAGGTGCGTATTGATGAGCACCGTGATCATGCAAAGCGCCTTATTCAGCTCGATGAACCCCATCCCGCCCATGTCTGCCGCGAGATTATAGACCACATCGTAGCCTTCCACCGCCTTCTCGCAGTCTTCGAGACGTTCGAGGTTCAGGTGAAGGCTCTCCACGTCATCGAACCGCTGATACCACTCGGCCAGCGGCTTCCGATCCACCGCTCGGAGGTTCGTGTGGCCCTGACGACGAAGGTCGGCAATGAGGTGACCGCCAATGAATCCACCGGCACCGCAGACGAGAATTTTGTTCATTTGAAAGACTGTGTTCGGGGTTGAAGGAGCGCCCAATGTCCGCAGGTCGCATGCTCATTCAAGCGGATATTTCCTTGTGCCCAGCAGCTTCGATTCGGGTCACAAAATTTGTCACGTCAGAAAACGACGAATGAATTCCGCCGCTGGGATCGACTGCGGCTTGTATCCCGCGCCGATGAGCGCATCAAAATGACGGGCTTCGGTGATGATGTAAGTCCGCATCGGCTTAGATGGCATGAAAGGGGGCGGTAGAGCGGCGAAGCTTACCTTTCGTATAAAAAACATGGATCATCGCATTGGGGCGACCCCGACCAGCGCCGCCGAAACCGACCGCAGCTTTTCCGGCGCCGCGATCAAGCTCGTTCACTCGGGTCAGTCCGTGCCTAGGTGCAAAATCTTCCGAAGCTTCCAGCGTGCTGGCCGATCGCAGCTTCGTAATGGATGCGAACCTTTCGCGCCATGCACACCCCTCAGAGTTCCCGTCGCCGACAGTCAGCGTCATTTTGCACCTATACACGGACTGACCCTTTCCTCTAGGTCGGCTCATTTGGATTCAGTTAGGCGTTTCTTTGGTTTGTGCGAAGCGAGCGACGCCGCAAGCAGAGAGCGACCCCGGACAAAAGTAGAAGTGCCGATGAAGGCTCTGGAACTACGTTGACGCTGAGATTGTCGAACGTCGTGTTGCCACTCTGAACCCCGAAAAACAAACGCGAGTTCGTGCTGTTGAGGAACGGCAAGTCGGTGGTCAGGTTGCGCGAGGTCGTGTAGTCAGGTGTAAATGCACCTCCCGCGTAGTCCTCATCGAGACTTAGCGTGACGACGCTGCCAGTCTTTTGGATTTGTGCGCGGTGTGTGCCGTTGCCTGGGCCGGTTGGGCCGGATATGGTGAACTCTGGCGGCTGATTCGGTGGAACCTGTGCCGCACTGGAGACTGTGAGGCGAAGCTGCCCTGACGCAAAATCGTCGGGAAACTGCCGCAAGTAAATGCTCGTGTGCGGCTCGAAAAAGAAGTTCTGGTCCTCTGCACCGCTGCCGAAGCCGATAAAGGCAGTCTGGGCCGCTGTCGGTGTGTTGACCGTGAACGTAATCTCGAATGTAAAATCCACCGTGTTGTAGTCGGTGGCCGTGGTCGTAACATAGCGGCGTGTGCCGCTAGGGTTTTGTGCGACGCCGAGCGAGGAAGCGTTCGAGCCGAAAAGAAACTCAGACGGAGCGAACAAATTGGAGTTGATGGTCGGGCCGGAGAAATCTTCGGTGAACGTGATTGCTGCGGTCGCGCTAACGGAGCCGAGTGCGAGCAGTGCGCTGGTGAGTCTAAGTAGTGGATTCATGGCTGTGTGTTTGTGAGCTTGGTTGTCTGTGGGCGCGTAGAAACGCCTATCATGCGGATCAGTCCGTGCCTAGGTGCAAAATCTTCCGAAGCTTCCGGCGTTCTGGCCGATCGCAGCTTCGTAATGGATGCGAACCTTTCGCGCCATGCGCACCCCTCAGAGTTCCCGTCGCCGACAGTCAGCGTCATTTTGCACCTATGCACGGACTGACCCTTTCCTTTCGCAGGAGAACATCTCCTCCCCCCTCACCACCCGCCATGTAACCAAAAAGAAGAAAAACTCACACGCTCACTTGACCCCTTTCATCCGGGTTAGGCCGCGTTATGTGGTGAAAGACGGTCATGCTCTTCGGGTTCAACGTCTGGAACCTTGGAAAGCACACGGTCGAACTTCTCGCGACTGCCGCGCGCAGCGTGCTCGCGGATGTAGCTGTCCGCATCCAGAACAGCGACCTTCTCGGCGAGGGCCGTGGCGATGAATTGGTCGAGCGGAACACCGTCGTCCTGCGCGAGAGACTGCGCGCGCCGATGAAGCGATTCAGGAATGTTGACGTTGAGCGAACTCATGGTGCGGAAAGAATACGCAGAAACTGGTCTGGTGTCACCGCCCGAATCCCGAGACTGTCCGCACTCCGGAAATGGCGGGTGTTGTGGGTGATGATGAAAGGCGCACTGCCCGCCAAAGCCAGTTCAAGCACGGAATCGTCTTTGGGGTCGGGCAGATGTGGACGCCAGAGAAAGTGAATCCGGCACTCGAGGCACTGCGACAGGAAGTAATCTAGAAAGTCGCCGATGTCCTGTGGTGAATAGCCCGTGAGGAGTCCGGGGCGGCGAAAGACATCCTCATACTCCAGGCAGAGCGGTGGCGAAATGACGGGCTGGAACTGCGGCGAACCCAGTCTCTGGACGAGGCGAAAGGAAGCTCCTCGCCGCGAAAGCAGCGACGAGAGCAGGACGTTGGTAT
>JANLQB010000130.1:0-3487 GCA_031367565.1 Verrucomicrobiota bacterium | reverse complement strand
TGGGAGCCGCGCGTGACGCTGGAGAAAGGGCTGGAGTCGATCGCCGCGTGGTCCGCCGCGGAGTTGGCGATATGAGTGAGATGAAGCATGTCGGCCTCGTCGCGCTCGGTGGCGCGGGATGGATGGGCGGCACGAATTACGTTCGCGGCCTGGCCACTGCGATTCGCGCGGCCTCGCCGGAGACGCGAGTTTCATTTCTTTGTCCGCAAAACCTCCTGCCAGACTGGCACGACGCCCCATCGGTCATCGCCGTGAAAATGCGGCGCACGTTGCGAGCCCGGCTCTTTGATCGGACGCCACGACTCCCTGCGGCGGTCTCGCGCGCGGGTATCGAGTTCGTTTACCCGGTCACTTACGCGAGCGACTTCCTTTTCCATTCGCAACTCGCCGAGCGCGGATGGGCGGGCTGGATTCCGGATTTTCAACATCGGTATTTGCCCGAGTTTTTCACCGGGAAAGACCTCGCATGGCGCGAGGAGCGCATCGCGCTCCTGGCGGAAAAGGCGCCGCGCGTCGTGCTGAGCAGTGAAAGTGCGGCGGTGGATTTTCGCGAATTTTACCCGGCACATGCTGCGAAGGCGCACGTCCTTACTTTCGCCACGCCGCCGCTGGGACTGCACGACGCTGCGCTGGCGATGGACGGCATCCCGCCGCGATTCCTCCTCGTTTGCAACCAGTTCTGGAAACACAAAAACCACGCCGTCATTTGGGACGCGCTGCGCATTCTGGCGGCGCGCGGGATTCGTCCGGTCGTGCTTTGCACTGGCGAACTCGTCGATCATCGCGACCCCGCTTACGCCGAAACAATTCGCGTCGCGTTGCGCACGGATGGTCTCAGTGAGCAGGTGAAATTGCTGGGCCTGATCCCGCGTGAGCAGCAAATCGCGCTGATGCGCAAGGCTGTGGCGATCTTGCAGCCGTCGCTTTTTGAAGGGTGGAGCACCATCGTGGAAGACGCGCGCACGCTGGGCCGACCGAGCCTGCTTTCCGGCATCGCCGTGCATCGCGAACAGCATCCGCCCGGCGGGCGTTTCTTCGACCCGCATGCGCCCGAGGAACTGGCGGACTTGATCGCAGACGCGTGGGCGGACTGGCCCGCCGGGCCGGATCGTGAGGCGGAAAGCGCGGCGCACGATCGCGCGGTTGGACGACTCGTGGAAGTCGGCAGCCGCTTTCTTGCGCTCGCGGAGGCTTGTCGATAAGGAGCGCCATGACGATTCGGAACGCGATCCTGTCTTCGCTCAATCACCTCTTCGGCCTGCGCGGCATGGAGCTACGGAGCCGCGTGCGGATCGAATCCGATTGCTCGATGGAGGCCGGGCTAAAACGCGCCGGCGCGCGACTTCCGAAGATCGGGACGATCATCGACGTGGGTGCGGCGGCTGGAAAATGGACGAAGCTGGCGCGTCCACATTTTCCTGGTGCGCAATTTTTCCTCATCGAGCCGCTGCGCGAGCGCGTGCCGGAGCTGGAAAAGTTGGGTGTCGATTTCGCCAACGCGGTGGTGGGCGCGGAGCCGGGCGAGACGACCTTCAATGTCACGGACGACCTCGATGGCAGCGGTGTCGCGGAGACACCGGGAAGCGCGAGCCGCACGGTGGCGGTGACGACGATCGACCGGGAAGTGACGACGCGAAATCTACCCGGGCCGTATTTCATCAAACTCGACACCCACGGCTACGAAGCGCCGATCCTCGAAGGCGCACGCGCCACGCTCGCCCAGACCGCGCTGCTCATGATTGAGGCCTATAATTTCCAGCTCACCGCCGGCTGCCTGCGCTTCCCGCAACTCTGCGCGCGCCTGGAAGAACTCGGCTTCCTGCCGTGCGACATGATCGAGCCCGCCCGGCGCCCCGGCGATCTCGCGCTGTGGCAAATGGACATCGTTTTCGCCCGGGCCGACTCGGGCATTTTTTCCCACAAAAACTATTACTAATCTGCCTTCCATTTCGATCGTCACGCCGTCGTTTAACCAAGCGTCGTTTCTGGAAACGGCGATGCGCTCTGTGCTCGATCAGGGCTATCCCGCGCTTGAATACTTCGTCGCGGATGGCGGTTCGACGGATGGCAGCGCGGACATCATCCGGCGCTACGAAGCGCGGCTCGCGGGCTGGGTGAGCGAGCGGGATGGCGGGCAATACGCCGCGGTTGCGCATGGATTCGCGCAGACGAAAGGGGCAATCCTTGGCTGGTTGAATAGCGACGATGCGCTGGTGCCGGGCGCGCTTTCCGTCGTGGGGGAAATCTTCGCGCAGTTCCCCGAGATCGACTGGCTCACGACGACGCGCCCGCTTTTCTGGGATGCTCGGGGACGCGCCGTCCGGTGCGAAGCGCTGTCCGGATTCAGCCGCGCCGGTTTTTTCGCGGGCGAGCATTTGAAAAAAGCGGGCGGCTTCGATGGCGGATTCATCCAGCAGGAATCGACGTTTTGGCGGCGCAACCTTTGGGATAGGGCGGGCGGATTCGATCCCGAGTTTCCGCTCGCGGGCGACTTCGCGTTGTGGGCGCGTTTTTTCCAACACGCCGAGCTGGTCAACATCGACGCGCCGCTCGCGGGCTTCCGCTTGCACGAGGAGCAGAAGACCGCGCAACGCTTCGCGGAATACACGCACGAGGCGGAGGCGGCGTTGGTGAAATATGGCGGACGTCGCGGTGGATTCATCGCGCGAGAGATCGCGCGGCGTTTGCCCGCCGCGTGGTGGCCGGCGCTCGCGCGTCTCGGCTGGATGCACCGCTCGCACGCCATCACGCGCGACTTACGACGCGGCGTCTGGACGATCGCGGAACGCTTCGTTTAACTTCACGCTTTTCCCGCAATGTCCGAGCCCATTGATTTTTTCATCCATGTCCCGAAGACCGCAGGCACCACGATGCTGCGGATCATCGAGGATCGTTATCCGCCGGGTTCGGTGGAGAGCTTGTATCTCGCGCCGCCGGAGGAAGCCGCCGCGCGCATCGCAAGGATTGGGCCGCAGACGCGCATCGTTGCCGGGCATGTGGACTACAGTTACAGCCGGAATTTTCCCGGGCCGTTCCGGGCGTTTGCGATGCTGCGCGAGCCGGTGGATCGGGCGATCTCGCTTTTCTATTTTGTGAAAAGCGAACCGTCGCATCCTTCGCATCAGGAGGTGGTCGACGGCGCGATTACGATTGAGGCGATGTCGCGCGAGCAAGGCGGGATGCAGGCGCGTTTCATCGCGGGGTACTCGCCGACGGAGCCGGTCGCGCCCGACGTCTTACTGGCGAAGGCGAAAGAAAACCTCGTGGAGAAGCTCGCGGTCTTCGGACTCACCGAGCGCTTCGATGAAACGCTGCTGCTGCTTACGCAGGCGCTCGGTTGGAAGAGGCGCGGCTACGCGCGGAAGAACGTCACCAAGAAGCGTCCGAGCAAGGAAGCGACGGACCCGGCGCGGCTCGCCGTGATTCGCGGGCACAGCGCGGTGGACATCGCGCTCTATGAATTTGCGCGCGAACTTTTCGAGGAACG
>JANLQB010000129.1:0-4894 GCA_031367565.1 Verrucomicrobiota bacterium | reverse complement strand
ACGAAATCGGCGGTTCGCCTGGTATTCGCGGCAGCGGCATTTTCCGCGAGATCTTCGCGGAAACGGGCGCGCTGGAAACGGGTGTGCAGATTCGTGATCGTCGCCCACGCTTCCGGGCTGAGGCTGTCCTGCACGGATTCGGCGTTGAACCGCGCGCGCAAAAATGTACTGACGACCGATCCGGGCTCGGGCGCGAGCATGAGGCGGTAGCGGTCGAGGCGATTCGTGATGCTACGGCGGCTGGTGCCTGCGGATTTTTCGAGCGGCGGCAGGAGCTTATTCCACATCGGGCGATAGTGGCGGCGCTCGGCGGAGTTGAGTTCCTCGGTTTCCAGAGTCTCGATGACGTTGATCAGATAAGCCTGATGATGCGCGCGCTCGAGATAGCGGCCCATCCAGTAAAAACACTCAGCCACGCGGCTCGTCACCTGGCGCGGCGGCAGCGTGGTATCGGGAACATGGCGCGCGAGCACGGGCAGCAGCGGCGCGGTCGTCGCGTCGTTGAGCACCCAGGAATCCTTACTCGTCCAGCCGAAGCCGAAGTCGCCCGCAGCGACCGTGCGCGAAAAGACCCGCGTGAGCGCGCCGGGGAAAACGTCAAAGTCTTTCCCCGAACGCACCGCAAAGACCATGTGATCCTGCGTGTGCGAAACCTGCCGCCCTTCTTCAAAACAAACCGTGGCCGCGCCTTCATCGCGCGGCTGCGCCACGAAATCCGCCGGCGCGCGCCGGATCTCCGCGCGCAAACTGGCTTCCTCCGTCACCATGCCCTGCTCCCAGGAGCCGCTGATATTTTCCCGCAAAATGGGGCGGATGCGGTAGCTATCCAAATTCTCCAGCACCATCTCGCGCTGGTCGATATCGCCGAGCCACATCGTCTGCACGGTCGGCAGGATCGGCTGCTCGCCGAGGTAAAAGCGGATGATCTGCGAAGCATACGCGAGCAGGCTGCGATCGTCTGCGAGCTGGGAGCCGACGGCGTTCACGAGCGCGACGGTGCCTTTGCGCAAACAATGCACGAGGCCGGGAATGCCGAGCATCGAGTCGCGGCGAAACACGAGCGGATCGAGCCACGCATCGGCCACGCGATTGTAGATGACCTCCACGCGTTCGAGCCCGCGCACCGTTTTCAAATACACGCAATCATCCAGCACGAGGAGATCGCCGCCCTGCACCATCGGGATGCCCATGCGCCGCGCGAGGAAGCTCTGCTCCGTGGAAACCGTCGCGCCCGTGCCCGGCGAAAGCAGCACGACCGTCGGATCGCCCCCGAAGCTCGCCGCGGTCACGCGCAATCTTTCCAGCACGAGCAGCGGCACCTCCGCGAGCGCCTGCACCGGTGCATCGTGGAATAGCTCCGGGATGACCCGTGCGAGCGCGCGCCGGTTTTGCATCATGTAGCTGAGGCCGGTCGCGTGGCTGAAAAAGTGGCTCTTCACCTGAATCCAGCCGCGCCGGTCGCGCGTGATGCAGAGGCCGCTGAGATGGAGGAACGCATCGAGCGGACGCTTCAGTCCCGCCGCCGCGTTCTGAAAATGCGGGCTACCGAGCACGACGTGGATCGGGATCGTGTTCGAGCGCAGGATCTCGCGCTTGCCATACACGTCGTCGAGAAACGCCTCGAAGGCGCGCAACCGCTGGCGAAATCCAGCGACGATGAACTGCCAGTCCACACTCGCGAAAATGTGCGGCATCAAATCACAAGTCCACGGCGGGCGGCCCCACGGGTCATTGCGGATGACATCGAAGGTGACGCCCATTTCGCGCAGCGTCGCCTCCATGCGATCGTCGAGCGCGCGGAGAGCGGTGGGCGGTAGCTCGGAAAGATCGCGCAGGATTTTACGGAAAATGGGACGCGGCGAACCATCTTCCGAAAAGATTTCATGCCAGCCCCGATGGGGCGGTGCGGATGAGTTTGGCTGAGGCCCGGCGTCGCGCTCCATGTCGGCGGGGAAGGTCTAGGCCGCGTTTCGGGAGGTCAAGCGGCAATGCAAACTCGCGGGTTGTTAAGCTGGGAAGAACTCGATCACAGCAATCTTGTGCAACAAACAAGATGCCGGGACTTGTCCACCTTGCCGTAATGCAAGGTGGATTCCACCACGGACGCTCCGGCGATTCACGCACGCTTGTCAACGCGCACGAATCGTCTATCACAAACCTGCGGACGCCACTCTCATGCGCTTCATACGAATCTTTATCTCGAGTCCTGGCGATGTTTCGGAAGAGCGCGACAAGGCGGAGTCCGTCATTCGCAGTCTCGATGCCTACTATGCCGGGCGGGCGCATCTCGTTCCCGTGCGTTGGGAGAATCTCGGGCTCAGCGCGGATGCCTCTTTTCAGGAAGGCATCGTCCGGGTGCTGACCGCGGAAGGGGGCGTGGATATTGCGATCTTCATCATGTGGTCGCGGCTTGGCTCACCGCAAGGCGCGTGGGCGGTCCGGCACGATGGATTGCCCTACCGCTCTGGCACGGAGCAGGAGTTCGATCTCATGCTCACCGCGCGGCGGGACAGCGGCGGCGCACGGCCGCACTTGCTCGCTTACGTGCGCAGTGACGACAAAGCCTACAGCGCCGCTCTCGCTGCCGCGCCGGTCGAGCAGCACAGCCGCATCGTCACGCAGCGCACGCTGGCGGAGGAGTTCATCCGCGAGACCTTCACCGATGCAACAACGGGGCAGAATCTCCGCGCCTTTCACACCTACGATCAACCCATCACTTTCGCCGATCGGCTCCGCATCCATCTACGCGATGTGCTCGATCAATTAGTCGGCATGGAGGCTGGCGCGGTGCGCTGGGACGCAGCTCCCTACCGGGGCTTGGAAGTGTTCGATGTGGACCACGAGCCCATCTTTCGCGGTCGCGAGGAGCAGGTGTGTGAAATCCTCCAGCGGCTGCGCCAATGCGCGGACTCGGGCTGCGCGTTTGTTGTCATCGTGGGCGCGAGCGGCTCTGGAAAGAGTTCGCTGGCGCGGGCCGGCGTCGCTGCGCATCTGCTGCATTTCAATCTCGACGAAACGGTGCGCTGCTGGCGCTGTGCCGTCTTTTCACCGGGCATGGGCGATGGTGCGCTTTTCGCGGGTCTGGCGCGGGCGCTCTCTTCTGCGGGAGCGCTGCCCGAGCTTTGCCCGCAGGTCGATGATCTCGACGATCTGGCCAGTGAGCTGAAAAATAATCCCGAGGGTGCAGTGAAGCTCGTCCTGCGACCGGCCTTTCGCGCCGCCGATGCGACTGCCGGCGGGACCGTCCGTCTGATCGTCGTGCTCGATCAATTCGAGGAACTCCACACGGATCGCCGGATTTCCTCGGAGGAGCGGGAGAAATTCCTGGTCGCTCTGGACGTCCTCGCGCGCTCCGGCTTCATCCACATCCTTGCCACTTTGCGGAGCGATTTCTACGGCGCCGCGCAGCGCGACGAAGCGTTCCTCCGGCTGAAAGGAGAGCAGGGGCATTACGATCTGCTGCCGCCAGGTGCCGCCGCCCTGCGCCTCATCATCACGGAGCCTGCGCGGCTCGCCGGACTTCGCTTCGAGCGCGAGGAAGTCGCGGGGCACACCCTGGACACCCTTCTCCTCGAAGACGCGCTCCAGCAGCCCGATGCCCTGCCGCTGCTGCAATACACCCTGCGCGAGCTTTATGAGCAGCGCAGCCCGGAAGGTCTGCTCACCTTCGCCGCCTATGAGGAGATGGGCGGCGTCGAAGGCGCGATTGGCCGGCGCGCCGAAGCGGTCTTCACCAGCCTGCCCGAGCCGGTGCAGGCGGCCTTCGATGACGCGCTCTGGTCACTCATCACCGTCGATCCGGACAGCGCATCCACGCCGGTCCGCCGCCGCGCGCCGCTGCCTCCGTCCGACGACGAAAGCCCGCGCGCCGCGCTGCTCGCGGCGCTCGTCCGCGAGCGCTTCCTCACCGCCGACCGCACGGACGATCAAGCCACCATCAGCCTCGCCCACGAAGCGCTCCTGCGCTCCTGGCCGCGCGTCGTCGAGTGGCTGAGGGAAAACCGCGACCTGCTCCGCATTCGTCGCCGCGTGGAGGAGTCCGCGCAGCTCTGGAGGGAAAAGCGCCAGCACCCCGACTACCTCCTCGCTCCCGGCTTGCCGCTGGTCGAGGCGGAATCGCTGCTCGCGCGGCGAGGCAGCCATTTTGACCTCGATGATGGCCAACTCACTTTGGATTTCGTGCAGGCTTCTGGCCGCGCGGTGCGTCTCGCGGAGCGGCGGCGCTCACGGATGCGCGCGGCCCTTACCGGCACCTTTGCCGTGCTCACGGTGCTCGCCCTTGCCACTGCCGTCGTTGCATTTCGCAAAAAGCGGGATGCGGATGTTGCCTCGACCGGATTCCTCGCGCAGAAGCGGATCGCGGAGAGTGCCAACGTCGGCCTGCGAGACCAGCTCCGGCTGATGAGCCGGTCCGACCAAACCGTGGCCCAAACCCATTTTCTGAAGAACGATTGGGCGACCGCGATTGTTTATTTAGGGCGGGCCATTCGGAATGATCCTGATAACCGCGCAGCGCAGGCCCACTTGTGGAGCGCGCTCATCAATGGTTCAGGAAATCTCGACCGCTTACCGCGGCACATTCTCAGCCACGAAAAAACGGTTCGGAGCGCGAGCTTCAGCCCGGACGGCACGCGCGTGGTCACCGCCAGCGAGGATGGCACCGCGCGGATCTGGGAGACCGCCAGCGGCCAGCCGGTCGGGACGCCGCTGCGCCACGAGAAGGAGGTTAGGAGCGCGAGCTTCAGCCCGGACGGCACGCGCGTGGTCACCGTCAGCGACGATTTCACCGCGCGGATCTGGGAGACCGCCAGCGGCCAGCCGGTCGGGACGCCGCTGCGCCACGAAACCATAGTTCGGAGTGCGAGCTTCAGCCCGGACGGCACGCGCGTGGTCA